>NZ_JAUBUG010000095.1:0-21948 GCF_036705345.1 Microcoleus sp. B3-D2 | reverse complement strand
TGATTGTCGGTATGATCGAATCAATGACGTGGCGATCGGCTAGCTCACTCTTTTAAGATACAAGGGGCGGGTTTCACAAACAATATTTGACTGCCACTCACTATCTATATAAACCAGCCCCCCACAACCCGTGAATCGGGGCGGGGCGGGTTTATCAGATTATTGATTTTCGGCAATTATGGTGGGTAAAACCCGCGCCTACCGAATAATGATGGCATTAATGAGGCTCGGAAAGTGTCAAGATAAATGCCAAATTTTGTTCAGCTTTCAAAGCGTGGAGGGCGCGGGCGGGCAGAAAAACAAACACCCCCGGTTCCAAGACAATATCTTTGCCTTCTAGAGTCAAAATCCCCTTTCCTTCGATGACATTAACTGTGGCATTGCGCGGCGAAGAGTGCTCGGAAACCTCGCTACCAGCAGCCAGACAAAGTAAATTGTACTGACAATTATTGTCTTTGATTAAAACTTTGCTCGACACTCCGGCGGCGGGATATTCAATTGCGTCTCGGAGTTGGATAGCTGAAGATTGTAGCGGTAAAAGAGTAGTAGTCATAGTTTTTGACAATTAATTAATTTGGTCACAAGCCCCGAATTTATCAGTGGCTTCACTTTCTTCCCTCGAAAATCGAAAATCGAAAATCGATTGAGTCGGTTAAGATTGTTTTTTGGTCGAGATAACGATGTAGCCTAGATCCTGTTGGTAATGCTGGAAAACTCGACGCATTGCTAAGATACGATCGCGAATTTGCGATCGACTTAATATATTCCACAAAATCCGCACCGTACCCACAAACCCTTCATCTTGCAGCATTCGCGGTAAGTTGAGGAGTCCCATCGCCCCGGTTTGACACTTTTCTACTTGCAAACCCGCGTTTTGGCAAACAGCAATCCAGCCAGACTCAGACAAAGGCGTTGAATTAGCCCGAGTCACTTCTGATAAAGCTTTGTGAATTTCAGATTCTCGGTTTCTAGCTAAAAGTTCGTGAGAGAGAAACTTGCCACCTGGTTTTAAACGATCGCAAATTCCCGATACAATTTTAGCTTTCCCTGACGGCGACTGCATTGTCAGGATAGCTTCAGCCAAAACCCAATCAAACTGTTGGGAAATCCGCTCCAAGTGAAAAATATCTCCTTCCACAATTTCTACTCGATCGCTCAAACCCGCTGCTGCAACATTAGCACGAGCGCGGGCCACACTCTCGGGATTTTTCTCAACTCCCACTACTTTTACACCAAAACGTTTAGCAAGGGCGATCGAACTATATCCAAAACTAGCAGCCAACTCCAAAACTGTCTCGCTCGGTTGAAAATCCGCCCATTCAAATAACTGTTCCGTAGCAAGTTTCCCCCCCGGCCTCAGCATTCTCTTACCCGCCGCGGCCAGAACTTCATGTCCGGGTGCAGTCTTAAAATTGAGAGCAGTATTGGTCATTAAATTGACCTCCTATTTAACCTTACTCTCAGTATGCCAAATTTTCCCAAATCTTTCTATGATCTAGCTCATATTCAAATTATTGTAGGCTGACGCACTGTACAATATCAGGAATTATACCATGTCCGCCCCTCAACAATTCGGGCTGTTTTTGATTGCCAACAATGCTTTCAGTCGAAAGCCCAAAACCCGTACTCGTTTTAATTAGAAATTATTTCGGTTAATCATGCCAACGAATTCGCTGCGAGTGCGCGGAACATTCCCAAGCGCCAAAGCCCGACACCAAATACTAACCGCATTAGTAAAAGACTCGGTATTTCTGGCAGAAACTTGATGAAACCCGATATGCACAAGCGCACTAATCCGGCTGAATTAGTGATGCCATCCCAGAGAGAGCAGGTCATAAATGGGACAATCACGTGGATTATCCCTACAAACATCCTATTAAGAAACAATTTTCTCATTCCGAGCTTGAAAACATTGCTGCAACACAGAAATAGGCATCTCATTCAATTGACCCGCTCGCACAAATTCAGCATAAGTATCAGCCTCTATTGCCTGCAAATCCCCTTCGAGTTTGTCGATAGTCATCTGCCGCAGTTCAGGAGATCGATCGTACATTTGGTTGATTTCTGCTTGCAGCAAGTTTAATTTTTCTTGAAGCTGACTCACGAGATGATTGGAAAACTCAGGCTCGATTTTACGATCGCCCGATACATCCGATAGATACTTGAGAACCCGGTTGAGAGCAACACGTTGGGCGATCGCCTGCAGATACTCCTGGCGCAACTCCTGGTTGCTCAACAACCCCAATTTTTCCAGTAGCGCCTTGGTGGTTAAACCTTGTACTAGCAGCGTAAATAAAACTACGCCAAACACGATCGCAAAAATTTTTTCCCGATCGGGGAAAACATCCGGCACGCTCAAAGCTAAAGCAATCGATACAGAACCCCGCAATCCTCCCCACCAAATCACAGTTCTATCGGCTAATGAAATTTCAGATTTTGCCAACCTATTGCTCAACCATCCTAAACCAAAAATAGCGATCGCTCGCGTCACAAACATCGCCGCCACAGTTATGCCAATGACTCCTAAATTCGCTTGCAAACCAGCAAAACTAATTCGATCGCCAATCAGCAGGAACATGATGGAATTTACAAAAAACGCCAAAAAATCCCAAAATTGTGTTACCGCCAGTCTGGTACTGGGCTGCATACCTATCTGAGAGCCGAAATTGCCAAATATCAAGCCCATCACCACCACACCAATCACCCCAGAACCGCCTAAATCCTCCACAACTATATAAGTGCCGTAGGCGGAAACTAAGGTTAACGATTGCTCCACCAAAGGTAAATCAAACCGTTGGGTGAGATAGGAGATCCCAAAACCGATCGCACTCCCGACAGTAATCCCAATTCCCACAAAAGCTAAGAAACGCCCCACCAGAAATGGGATGCCAACTTCCTCCGTCCCTAAAGAGAATCCCACCAAAAAACTAAAGGCAACAACAGCAATGCCATCATTAAATAAACTCTCTCCCTCCACCAGCAAAGCTAGGCGTTTTTCAACTCCCAATTCCCGGAACAATGCAATGACTGAAACAGGATCTGTAGCAGATATACTAGCTCCTACCAATAGGGCGATTGCTAAAGAAACTCCAGCTATTTGGTTGAGAGCAAAAGCCACGCCAGCAACAGAAATAACCACACCCAAAACCGCATAAAGGGCGATCGGCACTAAATCCCGCTTGAGTTTAGACCATTCCAGATTCCAAGCAGCTTCAAACAAAAGAGGCGGCAAAAAAATCAACAGAATCAGTTCGGGCGAGAGCGACACCAATCGCACATCTATAAAAGCCAAACCCAACCCGACAATTACTAAAAGCAGCGTGTAGGGAATTTGGCGCAACCAGCCCCATATTTGCGGCAGAACCGCCACACTTAAGGAAACTAATAGCACTAACAGAAATTGCTTCAGATTGCCCTCGATCGTCACTTCGTGAATTAGAGTTTCTGGAGTCATACAATTAGGGCTAAAATAGCTAAGGTTTCGGTTTCGATCGCGACTTATCCGGCGTTGAGCGCCGCACTTCTTCAACTTGACTGACTTGAAAAATTAGGGTAAATTGTTGACCCATTTCTTTTTCGACAAATGCTTCTAAAAGCTGCACCTGTTTAGGTGTCAAAGCTTCGCTGCTGCGAACACTCAGACGAACTTCCGGCGGTTTCGCCAACCAGTTAGTATCGCTTTTAATCATTTCCACCCGTTGAAAAGTGATAGTTCGGTTAAGCAACGCCCGCTTTAGACTGGCTTCGAGTTGCGCTTGCTCGATCAATTCCGCAAAACTCACGCCCAGAGGAATCACAAGTATAGCCGTCAATGCTAGCGCCCACAAGAGGGCTTTACCGGCGCGATGCAGGGGCGTGTAGCCGGCCATTAAGGAGGTTAGCATACAGGAAAGAGTAATCCCCAGCAAATTAGTAAGATACAGGAGGCTTGCTCCCAAACTGAGGGACCAATTAGCTTGAGATAAGCCTAAACCTATAACACAAATTGGCGGCATGAGAGCCACGGCGATCGCAGTTCCCGCCAGAGTAGCAGAAACTTTGGGCTGAACTTTCGCATAGCCGCTGATTCCCCCAGCGGCGATCGCAATTCCTAAGTCTAGTAATGTAGGTTTAGAACGAGCTAGAACTTCGCTCCCAAAGTCGGGAAGTTGTACCAAAGCTCCCAAAAAACAAGCTAGAAAAATTGCTAGCACCGTCCCGACTGCTAATGCAATTAAACCTTTGCGAAAGAGGAGAATGTTACCTTCTACCGCTCCAAATGCTAACCCTCGGATTGGTAACATCAGAGGGGCGATGATCATAGCACCGATGATGACGGCCGCACTGTTGCTAAGCAGCCCAAAGGTAGCGATTATACAGGAGCCGAGAATTAAGACAAGATAGTCAATATCTAGGGTTGATTCTTCCAACAAGTCAACTCGTATTTTCTTTAAATGCTGTGGATCGATCCTGCTCCTGGTGAAATATTTAAGACGGTCTCGAATATTGTTGAGCAAAATAATCTCCTTAAGTCAGGGGCTTGTATCCGTCAAACGATTTTAGATTTTAGATTTTAGATTTTAGATTTTTAATTTACTCCACTGATTTGAGATTTTAGATTGACTCCATTGATGAATCTGGGAGCTTGAACACAAGTCTAAAATTTGGGGCTGCTCACGACAAGACTCGGGGGCTTCTATCCGTATGCAGGTGCAATCAAAACAATCAAAATCCCAGCCAGCAAGTTTTCGAGGATGTCCCGGAATCCGAAAGCAATTGCCGCGCCACTAATACCCAGCAGTTGAATCAAATCCTCTGCCTTGAACGACGGGATGGCGATGAATAACCCGATCGGCAATAATTGATTTATAATCAAGATATCTACTTCACCCCAATAATACCGAATCATGCTCGCAGAAGCAAACGCGACACTTTTGCCTAGTCTAATTACTGTTTCAGCATTAATTCTCTACTTCGTTGTTACCATCAACGTCGGTAGAGCTAGATTTAAACACAAAGTTTCTCCCCCGCAGATGACAGGAAACCCAGACTTTGAGCGAGTGGTGCGAGTTCAGCAAAATACCTTAGAGCAAATGATTCTATTTTTGCCCTCGCTGTGGCTGTTCTCGCAATTTATCAGCCCAATTTGGGGGGCGGGTATCGGCGCAGTTTGGATAGTTGGACGCATTTTGTTTGCTTGGGGTTACTATCAAGCTGCCGAAAAAAGAGCGGCAGGATTTGGCATTAGTACCTTAGCTACTTTAGCTTTGCTTGGTGGTTCCTTAACAGGCATAATTATGTCGCTGCTGAAGGTTTGAGCCTAGCTTCCGATCGACATAATTGTTTTTTTTCTACTCGTTTCCAGGCTCTCCCTGGAAACGCAGATAGGGAGGCTCAGCCTCCAATTTTCCTGCTGAAAAAACGAGGCTGAGGCTGTAGGCAGAGGTTCCCAGGCAGAGAGAGCAACGGAACCAGTTAAATGTAATAAATTTTAGGAGTCAAGATGTCAGAAACCAACAAACCCGTATTTGAAATTAAGCCGAAACTTTTTCAGCAGCTTGTCGAGTGGCAAGAAAAACTTGAACGAGAAGATGAATTAGCAAGCGAGTCAGAAAACGAAAAACCAATTGAGGTAAAAAATCCTCCCGACAGTGATGAACAGCATTCTCAAACAGATAATTTATAGCTGGTGGCTAGCTGCATCTTTTGCATTTCCGGCTGCTGTCTCGGCTCAATCGCTGACACCTAGCCAAATTCAGCAAGTCAATACCGGTTTGTTTCGTTCTAACTCTCAAGATTTCTTTCAGCAAGGCTATCGCCAACTGGAAAGAGAAATCGCAATTTTGTTGCAAAGAAATGTCACTTCCGAAGGCAAGATTCTGGAGATTGATGAAAAATTGCTCTCTCAGCTTTGCAACCAAGAATTTAAAATATCCTCGCGCAATTTTGACACACTAAATGCTGCTAATATTGCTGATTTTAAGGCAAAATTAACCAATATTTGTAAGTCAAATTAAAATAAAAGTGAGGTAAAAATCTAAGTTTTAGTGTAGATGGATAAAGAAGAAATGACCAAATTGAAACTAGCCATGCTGGAAGCGGAAACTGCCGCTCAATTGGCTGCGATCATTATTGATTACACTCATGAGGAAATGATGCTAGTTTTTCAGGCGCTAGAATGGGAACAACAGGATAGGATTAAGACTGTTTGGAAGACTGTTAGTTAAAGTAGATTGGCGGAAATCAGAGGTTTTAATTTTTAACCGCAGATGTAAGCCGATAGACGCAGATGAACGCAGATTTAATTTTGTTAGTGTTCGCTGTGTAGAACAATCTGAATTTGTACACAGCGAACAATAACATATCTAAACTAGCGATTCGAGGCATAATTGGCGGAAATGATCGCCCCGTTGCTCGAAGTTTTGGTATTGATCGAAGCTAGCACAGGCTGGGGAAAGCAGCACTACTTTAGCATGATTTTGTTGGGCTAGTTCTGCCGATCGCGGGATTGCTCGTTCCATTGTTTCGACAATTTCCCAAGCGTTGTAATTTGCTTGTTCGAGCCGCGAGGCAAAAAGACTCGCTGCATCCCCAATTAGCAGCACCGCAGCAGCTTTCGCCTTGATTGTATCAATCCAAGCGCGATCGTCCCCTTCTTTGGCGTCGCCGCCGGCAATTAAAATCGCCGGTGCGCTCACAGAAGCCAACCCGACTTGGGCGGCGTCATAATTAGTAGCTTTGCTGTCGTTGATGAAATCTATGCCTTCCCAAGTGCAGATGTGTTCGAGGCGGTGCGAAACTCCGGGGAATTTAGCGATCGCCCCGGCGATCGCACTTTTATCTATCCCCGCCAAATTAGCCGCCGCTACCGCCATTAACAAATTCTGCAAATTGTGTTCTCCCACCATCCGCAAAGAATCAGCAGGCAGAATTTTCTCGTTTTGAGCTATTACCCAACCGTTTTCGATGTACGCTCCAAAAGTGCGAGCGCCCAACAGTTCTTTTTCACCTTTGACACTTGTCCAACACGCATCCGGCCAAACGTCAATTCCTTGCTGCCGCAAATAAGGATCGTCGCCGTTGATTACTTGCAATTCAGACTTTTTCAGCAAATGCGCTTTAATGTTGTAGTAATTTTCCAAAGTTTTGTGGCGGCTGAGGTGATCCGGCGTCAAAGTTGTCAAAACTCCGATTCGCGGCGCAACAAACGGCGAGGATTCTATCTGATAGCTGCTGATTTCTGCGATTACCCAATCCGGCTGTTTTTCGGCTAAAGCTAATTCACACGCAGCATAGCCAATATTGCCGCAAGCGGGAGCGTAAAGCCCGGCCTCTGCAAAAATAGCAGCAATTAAAGCAGTAGTAGTAGTTTTGCCGTTCGTGCCGGTAATTCCCACCCAAGGAGATTTGAGGTAACGCCACGCGAGAGCCATTTCTCCGATTGTTTCAATGCCTAACTCTCTGGCGCGCACTAATGCTGGACTGTCCCAGGGAACCCCCGGACTTACTACTATTAATTCTATAGATTCGACTGGTTCAAAAGATTTACCTAACTCCACATGAATTCCTTCGTTAGCGAATTCCTGTTGCTGTTCAAGCAAATTGGGGGAAGATGAGCGATCGCTCAGCGTTACTTCCCATCCTTCGCGTTTTAGCAGTCTGGCGGCAGCAATTCCTGATTTTCCTAGTCCAATGATATGAGCTATCGGCATAAGCTGTGTGTGTGATGGAGCGAACTTCCCTGGTTTTATAAGTTTATATCTTAACCTTGAATTGGTTGTTGACTATTGGCCATTTTGCTTATTTTTTAAGAGAGCGATCGAACTCTGCTGAGACTCGCGCGGTTCCGCAAAAATTATAATAGATTTACTCGTTTTATTGGTAAGCTTTAATGTTATTTTGATCGAGAGTTTTAAGTAGTAAGTTTCTCAAGTTGGTTTGCCTACAGGCCCGCCCGTTGTTTCTCAAGGCCCGCCAGGGGTTGAAAACCCCTGTCTAACAGCTAAAGTCAGTTAAAACTGAGATATGGCACCATTGTCAGCAACAGGCAAGATGCCTGTTCCACAATGAAATTCATCTCTTTTGGAACAGGCATCTTGCCTGTTCTTGACGGTGCAAGATGTGAGTTTTAACTGACTGAAAAGTCTAGTATGTGTGAGTTTCAGTCCTCTTAAGAGGACTTTCGCTTTGAGACGGGGGTTGAAACCCCCGGCGGACTGAAGCAGAGGTTTTCAACCCCCGGCGGACTCAAATCTTGTCAATTCTAACTTTTCACGATCGCCCCAAAGTCAGCCAACACCCGGGCGTGATTCCGCAGCAAACCCAGTAAATTCAACCGATTCTGCTTAATTTCGGGGTCGGGGTCCATCACCAACACGCTTTCTGACCCGTCGAAAAAGTTGCTGACAGTCGGAGCAATTTCAGTCAAACTATCTACTAACTGCTGGTAATTCCGAGTTTGTTTGGATAGCAGCGTTTGCGGCACTAACTGCACCACTGCATCGTAAAAAGCTTGTTCAGACGACTTTTGAAATAAATCTGGTTTCACAGCCGTTTTCGGTTCCAATTCTACTTTATCCAAATCACCTTGAGCCGCCAAACGAGTTGAACGGTTGACTGTTTCGTAAATTAGATCCAAAGTCTGGTTATTGCGGATTTGTTGCAGAAAAAGCGCTCTTTCCAGTGCGTCCAACAAATCTCTCAATGCTCGTTCAGTATATTCTGGGTCGTTTTCTCCCAAAACTGCATTTACCAAATCGTAATCTACATTTTTTTCTTCTTGCAACAAAGTCCGAATTCTTTGCAAGAAAAACTCGTATAACTGCTCCAGCAACTCCGTCGGTGTTTCCGGGCGCGCTGCGGTAAATTCGGCAACAACTTCTGCGAGCAACTGGTGCAAATTAATTGGCAACTGAGCCGCCCAAATAATGTTAGTTATTGCATTAGCGGCGCGGCGCAAAGCGAAGGGATCGGATGAACCAGTCGGCAACATTCCCAAGCCGAAGATGCTGACTAAAGTATCTAATTTGTCGGCTATTCCGACAACTTGACCAGTCAGAGTTTGGGGCAAATTGTCGCCCGCACCTTTGGGCAAATAATGTTCAAAAATCGCTGTGGCTACTTCTTCCGATTCGCCACTTGCTAAGGCGTATTTCTGCCCCATGATTCCTTGCATTTCGGGAAGTTCGTAAACCATTTGGGTTACGAGGTCGGCTTTGCAAAGCAATGCTGCTCTTGCTATGTAAGCTTGTTCTTCGTCTGTGATTTGCAGTTGAGTGGCGATGAGGCTGGCAATCTTGCACAGGCGATCGACTTTTGCGCGCACTGTCCCCAAATCTTCCTGGAAAGTAACTGTTGCCAACTTGGGCAAATAATCCTCTAGAGGCTTTACCAAGTCTGCTTTGTAGAAAAACTGACCGTCTGCCAATCTCGCCCGCACTACTCGCTCGTTACCGGCGGCAATAATCGCGGCTTTAGCGGGATCGCCGTTGGAAATGGTAATGAAATAGGGCAGAAGTTCGGGATAATCCGGGCTTTTGAGAATTGGAAAATACCGCTGGTTTGTGACAATAATTGTAGTAATTACTTCCGGTGGCAATATCAAAAATTCGTCGTCAAATTTCCCGACAACTGCGTTGGGCCATTCTACTAAGTCGGTGACTTCTTCTAACAAATCTTCGGTAATGTCGGCGTAACCGCCTTGTTTTGTTGCTGCGGCTTCTACTTGTGCTTTAATTTGATTTTTGCGCTGGGTTCGATCGACCTCCACGCAAGCAGCCCGCAGACACTCGGCATAATCCTCGGCTTGCGGAATCGAGACCCCCCCCGGGGGTGTAGGGGCGGTGTATAACACCCGGTGTCCTTGGGAAATTCGATCGCTCTTGACCGTATCCGAACCGCTCACCAATGTAATTGGCAGTACAGTATCATCCAACAAAGCCACCATCCATCGAATCGGGCGCGGAAACTTCAAATCTCCGTCGGCCCACCGCATAAATCTTTTGCCTTCTAACTTATTAATCCACTGCGGCACAAGTTCTGTCAAAATATCCGCTGTCATCCGCCCCGGAATCTTTTTGAGTACAAACACAAAATCGCCTTTATCGGTAGCGCGAACTTCCAAAGCATCAATTTCGACGCCCTGCTTTTTCGCAAAACCTTCGGCTGCTTTCGTCGGTTTGCCATCTTTAAAAGCCGAACTCGCGGGTGGCCCTTTTACCTCTTCTTCTCTATCTAATTGCTGAACTGGCAGCCCTTTCACGAGAACGGCCAAACGCCTCGGAGTAGCGTATACATTAATTGAGTCATTTGTCAAGGATTCTTCTGCCAGCGTTGCAGGTACAAGTCGCTGCCACTGCTGGGCGCTGCTTGCGACAAAAGATGCGGGCAATTCTTCTGTACCGAGTTCTAATAAAAAGTTAGGCATATCGCACCGTAATGGAATTTTGTTTAGGGTAATTTAAGGTAATTTATCCGATCGCGCGATCGTATATCTGAAAAATACTCAAAAATCCAGGATACCACGTAAAATCGGGGGTGAAAGACAATATTCTCGACAGCCCGTCAGGAACCTTAGCCTAAAGGCATAAGGCTTGAAAGAGAAATCTAGAAAGCCATCCTGACGGGCCTAAGTCCTTCGCGGACTACGTTTTTTGAGTCACGACACCGGGCGGATGCGTAGCTAGTCCCCTGCTGTGTCGCTGAGAGTTAAACAATCTGGTATGTCACGCTCGATAGTGCTTTCAGCCTAACAAGCTCACTAAACAAAGGCGCGTGCTAACTTTACTCCGAAAGGAGAACGGGACAACCATATCCCGACGGAGGGGCAACCATACCCCTCCACCCCGGAAGGGGATTCAAATTAATGTAAAGCCGTCCTAAAAGGACGGGGTTTCACACCCAATTTTCCGATGACCTTGGCGGAAAGACTAGGACAAGATTGGAAGTCTCGACTGGAAAAAGATTGCCCGGACGAAAATTCTAGCACCCGCGAGAGTGTTGTCCGCTGGCTGTTGGGAGACAAGCCCGAAAGATTTGACACTCTTAGCCCAACTCAATTGTCTGTCGCCTCTGGGGCGATCGACTTTTTATATCGAATTTTGCTTTCTCGCTATCTGGGAGTACCGCCAGAAAAAGCTTACCGCAACTTGATCGGGCGGCTCGGCGGCTTGGTTGTGCTCCGGCAAAAAATCCAAGCGTGGGTTTCCCTGAGTCGCGACAGACAGCGGAGTGCGGTGGAGGTACTGCAAGAAGTGATCCAGGAAATGCTCAATTCCGATCGCTACCTGCAGCAGCAAGTCGCCTGGATTGCCGAATGCACCTCAGACAGACGCCTGCGAAATGCTTTGCTACTAGCGAGCACAGAAGAATACTGCTTGCGGCCGATCCGCAACCAGCCGCTGCTGGTGTACCGTTTTGTCAACTACTTGCGGCGTGCCCAGCGGGGCGGGTTGACGCAAGTGCCTGCGGGAGACTGGGTGCGGCTGGTGTCGGAACAGGTTCTACCCGACGATACAGACGAACCGCTCAGCCTGCTTGACGAACAGGCAATGTCCGAGTATCGAGAAAATCAAGCTTGGGAAGAGCAGCAAACTCAGCGGCAGATTGTCCAACAAGAATTTGAGAATTACTTAGCCGCTGAAGTCGATCCGCTGGCTTCCCGGTGGCTGCAGCTTTACCTGCAAGGTCGTTCCCAAGAGGCAATTGCCGAGGATTTGAAGGTTCCGATCAAGCAAATTTACCGCTTGCGAGAAAAAGTCAGTTACCACGCGATTCGGGTTTTTGCGGTCAAACAAGCACCGGAATTAGTCGCCAACTGGCTGGAAACTTCGCTCCAAGAACACAGTTTGGGCTTGACTCCCGCTCAGTGGCAGCAATATTTACAAGACCTCACACCGGTGCAGCGGCAGTTGGTAGAATCGCTGAAAGCAGGGAAAAGTGTAGAGACGATCGCCTCTGAATTAAAGTTGAAAACAAATCAAGTCATCGGCGAGTGGAGCAAACTCTATTTAGCAGCTCAATCCCTCCGCAACGAGTAGATTGGTAATGGGTGGCGGGCAATTGCTAATTGTTAATTGGCGGTAGCATTTTTCAGAATCCGCGCTACAAATCAATTCCCCAACAGCCGCAGAGTGCTGCGAGTTTCGCTGTGGAAAACCGCGCGATGCCCCTTGTATCAAATCAGGTTAGATCGATCGGGATTTTGTAGCCCTGCCGTGACGATCGCGCTCCGAGACGATCGCAGTCAACTATCTGAGGTAAGATACTAGCAGCACGATCGACTTTTCAGGATTTTTTAACCAATCCCAAATTCAGCGCTTGCCCGTAAATCATCCGTTGTGGTGCATCTCTAATACTTGTGCATTAAAGACATAATTCTATTGTTGCCAGCCACGGGCATCAATCTCGGGCGATCGGTGATAGTGGGTCTAGACTGCGCTAGTCATCATCTAGTTCTAAATCTTTTGGTAGAATTTGAGGCTGCAATCCAGAAGGAAGAAAATTCTGGGACTAAGGATTTTTATTTTATAAAAGCTTCCGGTTGTTAAGCCAATTCCTCCGTCAGGGAAGTTGCAGCGTTTAATTTTATCGCATCAGGTTGGTGCGTCGCGCTCGATCGCGCTTCCAACTACAAAGCAGCTAATGGTACATACATCTTCAACAGACTCGGCAGCTACAATGGACTCCGATCGAATATTTCACCTAATCGATACAGTTGTCCCCTTTGAAGCTTGCCTTTACTATCAAGTTTTGCCTTTATCTCTAGAAGGTAATCAGTTTAAATTGGGCGTAGTCGATGCCCAAGATGACTCCGCCTTGGACTACGTGCAGCGGATTTTAGCTTACATGAATTGCTCAGTCACAACAGAGCAAATTGCCTCGGAAACTCAGCGCTCGATGCTCTCAGCTTACTTGCTGCACGGGAGCCAGCTTCGAGAACCCAGCCAGACAACCGCCGCAGCCCCAACACCCAAAAATCCCGCATCAGCAACTCCAGGCCCCAATGCAGAAACGCTGCTGTCTGTGCCAGAACCCTCGATGCCCGAGCCTGAGCGGTTTAAACCTGCTGCCGCTGAGGTTCCCCCGACACCGACACAGCTATCGGTTTTGAATGTCGAGGCTTTGCACTTGTCAAGCCGAGTGGAAGTTTTGGCAACTTTGCCCGCGCCTCAACTGCTGCAAGAATTGCTCGGTAGAGTGCTGCGAGAGGGTATCGGCCGCCTCTTTTTTGAGCGGCACCAGTCCCACGGTCGCATTCTTTGGAGTCAAGATGGCGTTTTGAAATCGATGCTCGAAGGTATCGATATCGTCCTTTTCCAAGAGGTAATCGACGAGTTGAAGCGACTGACAGATATGCCTGTTTCCCCGGTGGAACATCCCAAACAAGTCGAAGTTGAGCGCGTATATCAAAACACTCATTTGCTGTTGCGCTTGCGGGTAATGACGGTGGGCGGCAAGGAAGAAGCCACCCTGCAAGTTTTGCGGGGGGCAGCTTTGAGGTTTTACCAGCAGCAGCAGTTGTCTACTTTGAGTCGGGACGCACTGCGGCTGGCCGAAGAATTGCAGCGGAAAGTGAATCAAATTCGCGATCGAACTCGGCTTTCTCCTGGGCATTTAGAGGGGTTGCCCGCTTTGGAACAGGTGATTAGAAATGTTGACGACCAAATTGAAGCTTTGCTGCACGGACACAATCCCGATCAGCCTTAATCAGCCATAGATGACTGTTTTGAATTTTTTTTAACTCACATCAAGTCCGGTCAAATAATAATAATTACGTTTGTAGTGAGGACTAAAGTCCAAGCGAGTTTTATGATAACTCAAGTCTTCACTACAAACCAATTTGATGGCAGTTCTGCGAGGTGACAGAATATTATACCAGTTCCAAAAAAGAATACAATTGTAGGCCCGTGTTCTAAACCCTGGTAGTCATCAGTCATTCCCAATCTAAAATTTAAAATCTAAAATGGTATTAGCCGTGATCGAAAACATCCTTGTACTGCAATAAATCCAAACTCACAAAAACTGGCAAACACTGAAAACATTGCTGTGCAATTTCCCAGCGTTCTTCTCGCTGCAACATAGCAGTCAACTTTTGTTTAGCGCTCAGCAAATAGCGGACATCGTTAGCAGCGTAGCTGAGTTGGTCGTCTGAAAGATGCTCGGAATTTCCCCAGTCAGAACTTTGAGAAGTTTTGTTGAGTTCTACTTTTTCCAATTCTTGGATTAAATCTTTAAGTCCGTGTTTGTTGGTGTAAGTTCTCGCAAGTTTGCTCGCTATTTTTGTGCAGAAAACAGGTGCAATGTCAATACTTAAATTGTAACGCATTGTTGCCAGATCGAAGCGCGCAAAGTGAAATACCTTCTCAATATTTTCGGATTCCATTAACTTCTTTAAATTCGGGGCTGCTGTCTGGCCTTTGGCAATCCGCACCGCCGCAACTATACCTTGCGGATCGCACAACTGAACCAAACACAAGCGATCGCGCCACGGTAGCAAGCCCATTGTTTCCGTATCAACCGCGATCGCCGGCGCAGTCAAATAATAAGATAAGAGAGAATCGGGAATATCACCATCGCACACTTGAAAATCTGCAAATTCCATTATGGGTAACTGTTGACTGTTGACTGTTGACTGTTGACTGTTGAGTGCCTTCTTCCCTCTTCCTTCTTCCTTCTTCCTTCAAATTACCAACTGCGAACAAAAAGCTGAGTAAAATAATACTCGCCTTTGGCATTTTTTGCAACCCCAATACCGGTCACATTAAACTGACCTTCCATATTTTTGCGGTGGCCGTCACTTTTAATCCAACCCTCAACAGCATTGCGTACCGGCTCGTTGTAGCCAAAATTGTAAGCAAGATTTTCAGCTACACTTTTATAAGGAATCGTAATTGCTTCCGCCCGCCCTTCAAATCCATCGTGGCTGAAACTGACTTTACCGTTAGCCATATTTTCGCTGTGAATTCTTGCTATCTGACTGATTCGCGGATCGATACTCAGCGGCGGCAACTTTTTAGATGCTCGGTATTGATTGATCTGTTGGTTAACCGCTTTTTCTAAGTTAGTAATAGAACTCGAAGCAACCTTAGTATTCATGGGAGTTTGTGGCAGCGATCGCGTAGGAAGGAAGGTGTCACACTTAGGCAGGATTGTCAACAATCCCAAGCACATCAAAATCAAACCTTTGGACATGAAATCACACGAGAAATAAAGTTAATTGTTACCATTAGTGCCAACTTAATGCCAAAAGTAGTATGAGTATACCGTCTGACGATGAGCCTCTCGATCCCCCTAAATCTCCCTTAATAAGGGGGACGAAAGAGCGCTTCCAGTCCCCCCCTTATTAAGGGGGGCTAGGGGGGATATAGACTTCGATACAAACGAGAGAGACAAAGGATTTTAGTCTTAAGTTGACACCAATTAATTGTTACTAATTCCTACAGAGCGATCGCCCCACATTCCGCTAACCTAGATATTCAGAACCTTCGCCACAGTGTTCACGTCTTTGTCGCCGCGTCCCGAACAGTTCAGCACAATGCGGGGATTGCCTGTTAGCTGCGGGCAGAGAGTCTCTAAATAGGCGATCGCATGAGAAGTTTCCAAAGCTGGAATAATCCCCTCCAACTGCGAAAGCCGCTGAAAAGCTCCCAGCGCTTCTGCATCAGTTACGCTATAATATTCAGCTCTGCCGGCATCCTTCAAATAACTGTGTTCCGGCCCCACACCCGGATAATCCAAACCCGCACTAATCGAATGTGGCTCAATCACTTGACCTTCATTATCTTGAAGCAAATAACTCATCGCCCCGTGCAGAACTCCCACACTTCCCTTAGTCAAAGTAGCAGCGTGTTTATCAGTTTCCACGCCTTCGCCCGCCGCTTCAATACCGATCAATCTGACAGTTTCTTCCCCGACAAACTCGTGGAAAAGACCCATTGCATTAGAACCGCCGCCGACGCAAGCTAATAAAATATCCGGCAAACCGCCCCACTTTTCTTGACACTGAGCGCGGGTTTCTTGACCGATTATCGCATGGAAATCGCGCACCATCATCGGGTAAGGATGCGGGCCCGCTACGGAACCGAGAATGTAATGAGTTGTTTCGACATTTGTCACCCAGTCGCGAATCGCTTCGGAAGTCGCATCTTTCAGCGTTCCCGTACCCGCCGCCACCGGTCGCACTTCTGCTCCCATCAAGCGCATTCTAAACACATTTAAAGCCTGTCTTTCCATGTCGTGAACGCCCATGTAGACAACGCATTCTATACCAAAACGAGCGCAAACTGTAGCAGTAGCAACGCCGTGTTGACCGGCACCAGTTTCAGCAATTACCCGCTTTTTGCCCATGCGTTTTGCAAGCAATGCTTGAGCTAAAGCGTTGTTGATTTTGTGAGCTCCCGTGTGGTTTAAATCTTCGCGTTTGAGGTAAATTTGCGGGCCAGTTCCGTCTGCTTTAGCGTAGTGATCGGTGAGGCGTTCCGCGAAATACAAAGGGCTGGGGCGGCCGACATAATCTTTGAGCAATTGTTGGAGTTGCTGTTGAAATTCCGGTTCGCTGCTGTATTTGTGGAAAGCGGCTTCTAGTTCAAATAAAGCCGGCATCAGGGTTTCGGGGACGTATTTGCCGCCGAATTGGCCAAATCTGCCGAGGGAGTCGGGGCGTTGGGCGCTGGTTTCGGAAGTGAGATGCAGGGGGGTGACAGTCACAAACTTGTGGGGATAATGGGACAGATTTCATTATATCGAGTCGATGGGGCTGTGGGCGATCGGGTGTGCAAATCGCTGAAAGGTCGATTCGGTCGTTTTCGATGGTCTCCAAAATTGAGTATTTGAATAAAATTTATGCTTTATACGTGTTTATACGGAATGGGTATATTCAGGAGTGAATATATTCAGTAGTGAAGTTAAGTCCATGTTTATCTCAAACATGAAATACAACATACAACTAAGTAAGGAAAAATCATGAACTCTATTTCTATTCTGCTTCAAGAAGGCTCACAAGGCACCGAAGTCACCAAGCTACAAGAAGGTTTGAAAAAATTAAATTTTTATCCAGGTATCATTGATGGTATTTTTGGATCAAAAACTAAGCAAGCTGTCATCAATTTCCAAAAGTCCCAACAACTGGTTCCCGACGGCATTGTCGGCGATAAAACTTGGGCTAAAGTAAATGCAGCGAACAATCCACGTTTTAATTTTCAGGTGGTTAACGTACAAGAATTCATCTCTTCTGAAGGCATTACAGCGACTAATCCAAAAGCCGTAGCGGCACAATTGTTTAGGGGGTTGGAAGATGAAGAAGGAAGAATTTATGAAGAGATTTCAATTACATATTCCAGAGAAGGAACATCTGTAGTTTTATACACCCGAATAGGTCTAGCTGACGATTCAGCCCGTGCACTACGACACCGCGTTGAATTAAAACGCAA
Source organism: Microcoleus sp. B3-D2 (assembly GCF_036705345.1). Taxonomy (NCBI): domain Bacteria; kingdom Bacillati; phylum Cyanobacteriota; class Cyanophyceae; order Oscillatoriales; family Microcoleaceae; genus Microcoleus; species Microcoleus sp. B3-D2. The sequence goes on along the minus strand of NZ_JAUBUG010000095.1, from coordinate 4,540 downwards.
CCAAAATAAATGGGGAATTATTTGGGTCGGACGGCAATTTCAGTGTCAACCAGGTCGAGGACATCAAGAGTGGTCGGGCATTATTTGCTCCTAATCGGGTTTTATTCCCTCGATATATAGAAACGCTTCAATCAGTGCCAACGTTTCTATAAAAGTATCGGGTTTATCCCCACTTACTGGTGAAACTAATTGATTAGAACCCCGACAACTTCTGCGAAGTCGGGGTTCTTTGCTTGCGCCCGATCGCACTTAACCAACTAAAATTAAATTCCCCACCCATCTCAAACCCGCGCTTCAACAGAATTATCCATCTCCCTCTTCTCTTCCTGGACGCCCTCAGCGGTTCACTCCTCCAGAAACAACGGTAAACGATATAATTCAATTGAAACCGGGGAATGTGCGATCGCCCTGATAGCCCGCCAGGGAATGAATTCCCTGTCGAGAGAGCTAAAGTCAGTTTTAACTGACTGCTAATATCAAGTACAATCTATGTACAACCAACCGCAAATCTCAGAGATTATATTCCCTGAAAACTCACCTAAATCAACCATTCTCAAACACATTCTACAGTCCTCTGAAGAGGACTTTAGCTATGAGGCAGGGAATTCATTCCCTGCCGGACTGCCGGGCCCATGCGCTACCAGGCATAACTCCCAAATACCAAACTACTATGAGTACATCAAAACCCAAAAACTCCAGTACAAATAACCAATCAGGAAAACGAATTGTTTACTCCGAATTTGGCAATATTGACAACTCCGCGGCCCTCCAACGAGGAATACAAGAAATTCCCCCAAATCAACAAAATCTCAAAATCGAAGCATCCCGAAAAGGACGCGGCGGCAAAACAGTTACAGTCATCAGCGGATTCCAGGAAAAACCCGAAACATTAGCAGCTTTGACAAAGCAGCTAAAAGCGCAATGCGGTACTGGCGGAACAGTCAAAGAAAATGAAATCGAAATTCAAGGCGAACACAAGCAAAAACTGCTAGAAATTATCACCAAGTTAGGCTACAAAGCTAAAATTAGTGGAGGGTAAATTAGTCAAGACTCATCAGTGAATAGGCGGGGCGGGTTTATGATATACTTAGTTTTACAGATAGATGGTTGGTAAAACCCGCCCCTACATCGCGCAAATTCTACGCTCGCGAATCAACCAGAAATGATATTACCAATTACCGCCAATTTTTAATGTACACTCGACCTTTAGCTCGTTTAATCGAACAATTGCAGCGCTTGCCAGGAGTCGGCCCAAAAACAGCCCAGCGGCTCGCTTTACATATTTTGAAGCGACCGGAAGAAGAAGTGCAAGCCCTAGCTAAATCTTTGATTGATGCCAAACAGCAAGTAGGTTTCTGTCAAGTATGCTTTCACTTATCTGCTGACCCTGTTTGCGAAATTTGCCGCAATACCAACCGCGACACTCATACCATTTGTGTAGTGTCCGAATCCCGCGACGTAATCGCTTTAGAAAAAACGCGGGAATATATGGGTAAATATCACGTTGTTGGCGGCGTTATCTCGCCGATGGATGGAATTGGCCCGGAACAATTGAACATTCAACCCTTAGTCCGGCGCGTCAGCCAGCAAAAGGTTAAGGAAGTAATTATTGCTATTAGTCCCAGCGTGGAAGGCGAAACTACTACTCTTTATATCGGTCACTTATTAAAACCTTTTACCCTAGTGACGCGCATAGCTTTTGGTTTGCCGATGGGGGGAGATTTGGAATATGCCGATGAGGTTACATTGGCTCGCGCTTTGGAAGGAAGGAGAGAGTTGGATTAGTTAAAAACGGGTGATTAGTGATTGAAAAATAAGAGAAACGAACCGCGAAGACGCGAAGGGCACGAAGGAAGAGAAGAGAGGAGGAAGAGTTTACAATTGATGCGACGATAGTTATATCCTAAGCTTTTGGGATTGCTTCGTGGAGGCTCACAATGATGAATTTGTAAGATATGAAACCCGCGTCTGCGGGTTTTGTCTGTTTAGCGACTGGTTTCAACCTGTCGGGTATTTGGTATTTGGTATTTGGTGTTGGGTATCGTTGTTCCCTGTCGTAACTGCCGCGAAAGGGTAAACTGGACAAAGTTACCGAGAGTAAAAAATCATGACCCAATTCGATCGACCTTTCACCTACCCCACAACCCGCAAAATCGACCAAACAGACGACTACCACGGCGTCAAAGTATCCGACCCCTACAGGTGGCTGGAAAATCCCGACTCTGAGGAAACCCAAGCTTGGGTGGAAGCCCAAAACGCAGTCACTTTTGCCTACCTCAACGAAATTCCGGCGCGAGAAAAAATCAAACAGCGCCTGACTCAACTTTGGGATTACGAGAAATACGGCATACCTTTCAAAGAAGGATCTCGCTATTTCTACTACAAAAATGACGGCCTGCAAAATCAATCCGTACTCTACACTTTGACATCTCTCGACGGCGAACCCAAAGTATTAATTGACCCCAACACTCTCTCAGAAGACGGAACCGTTGCTTTGGGTGGCGTAGCTATCAGCGAAGACGGCAAACTCATGGCCTACGGTTTGTCAACTTCCGGTTCCGACTGGCAGGAATGGAAAGTCCGCGATGTGGCAACCTGCGAAGATTTATCCGACCATTTAAAGTGGATTAAATTCTCAGGAGCATCCTGGACTCACGACGGCAAAGGCTTTTTTTATAGTCGCTACGACGAACCCAACGAAAAAAGCAAGCACGAAGACGTTAACTATTACCAAAAACTGTTTTACCACAAAATCGGCACGCCGCAATCTGAAGACATATTAATCTACGAGCGACCAGACCAAAAAGAGTGGGGATTTAGCGGTGGTGTTACCGAAGATGGCAAATACTTGATTATCTCTGTTTGGCAGGGAACGGAAACGAAAAACTTGATTTTCTACAAGGATTTAACTGCACCGGAATCAACCGTTGTAGAACTGATTAGCGAATTCGAGGCTGAGTACAGTTTCATCGACAATGAGGGCTCTATTTTCTGGTTTCAAACAAACTTGAATGCACCGTTAGGCCGCGTAATTGCGATCGACACCAACAACCCACCTCCTTCATCCCTCGCTTGTGATGAAACCCCCCCGTCGCCCAGGGAGGGGGGGTTTACAGAAATTATCCCCGAAGCAGCAGAAACTCTCGAAGGCATAGGCCTCCTGAACAATCAATTTGTCGCTTCCTACTTGAAAGACGCCTACACTCAGATTAAAATTTTCACTTTAGACGGCTCTTTCGTGCGAGATGTTGCCTTGCCCGGAATCGGTTCAGCGGGAGGATTCGGCGGCAAGCGGGACGACACCGAAACTTTTTATGCTTACACCAGTTTTACTGCACCAAACACCATTTATCGCTACAATATGGTGACAGATGAAAGTACGATTTATCGGCAGCCAAAGGTCGATTTTAATCCCGACGATTACGAGACAAAACAAATATTTTACCCGAGCAAAGACGGTACGCAAGTACCCATGTTTATTACCCACAAGAAAGGCTTGCAGTTGGATGGCAATAACCCCACCTACCTTTACGGCTACGGTGGTTTTGGCATCTCGCTAACTCCGAGTTTTTCTGTTAGCAATGTCGTGTGGCTGGAGATGGGTGGAGTTTATGCGATCGCCTGTTTGCGGGGAGGTGGCGAGTACGGCGAATCCTGGCACCAAGCAGGCACAAAGTTGAATAAGCAGAACGTGTTTGACGACTTTATCAGCGCCGCTGAATGGTTGATCGAAAACAAGTACACCAAACCGGCTAAATTGGCGATCGCAGGCGGTAGCAACGGCGGTTTATTAGTAGGGGCTTGCATGACTCAGCGACCGGAATTGTTCGGTGCAGCGCTGCCGGCAGTCGGCGTCATGGATATGTTGCGCTTTCACAAGTTTACCATTGGTTGGGCCTGGACTTCTGAATACGGTTCGCCGGAAAACCCCGAAGAATTTTCCACAATTCACGGCTATTCTCCGTTGCACAACCTCAAACCGGGAACGGCTTATCCGGCGACAATGATTACAACTGCCGATCACGACGATCGAGTAGTTCCGGCCCACAGTTTCAAGTTTGCTTCTGCCTTGCAAGAAACCCACGCGGGTGAAAAACCCGTGTTAATTCGCATTGAAACTAAAGCGGGACACGGTGCCGGCAAACCCACTGCGAAAATCATTGAAGAATTGGCAGATGAATGGGCCTTTTTAGTGCGGGAACTCGATATTAACTAACGTGTAAAAAGCGCGGAATTGGGGGTTGCCGAGTCCGAGAAAGTGCGATCGCGCCACCCTCAATTTTTCCGCCTCTCCCGTAGGGTACGCCGGCAGCACAAAGCACCTCACCGTAGTATTTGAAAGAATTTTTTGGGCAAATCTGGCGTTCAATTCTCAAATCCTGCGATCGCTTCACTACCTTTCGCTGCGACTACCCGAAATTTTAAATCATAAATTAGTGCAACTTGTCAACTCGTAGCTCGTGTTACAGCGTATCCCAGGTTTATGAGGTACACTAATATTTAATGTAGAAATAATAGTCCCAATGAAATCTTACTCAAT
>NZ_JAUBUG010000094.1:0-21995 GCF_036705345.1 Microcoleus sp. B3-D2 | reverse complement strand
ATTAATCCGAAACATCTCAAAAACTGGTTTACTAATTGCTGCTACTGTACCTCATAACATCCGGAAGTGCTGTATATCTAGTTGACAAAAATAAAGATTATTTATGTCCAGCTACTTATTTGCTGGATTTTTAGGAAAAACGCTTGATTGAAAACATCAGCTATGTCATAATTCTAAAAATTAAATACAAAATCTCTATCGACTTACCGTATTTTACGGACTTTGTACCACCTTTCCTCTGGCTGAAAGCCACATTTTAAGTTTTTTAGGATTTATAGCAACCGCCAAGGTGGCTAGAAGATTCTAAATTACTGAAACCCTTAATTCTATTCGCTTCTTCCCCTAGTCCCTAGTCCCTAGCCCCTAGCCCCTAGCCCCTAAGCCCTTCTTCAGGAGATTTATGGTTATGAATTTGAGATTTTTTCGGGGAATCTGGAAAAGATCCCTTAAGCCCTCTGTTTTGGTAATAGTGGCGATCGCAACCTTGCTGGGAGTTTCACTCTTCTCGATTTCACCGCTAACTGCAACCCCCAGCGTCAAAATTCAATTTGTTTCTCCCAATTGGGTAACAGCCAACGCAAAAGATCCAAATTTGCGAATTTTGGATGTGCGAAATGCGCCTCTGGAGTATATTGGAGGCCATGTTCCAAACGCAGTACACATTGCAGATACTGCATTTCGTGGCCCAGACGGATTTTTGCCCGTGCAGTATTGGGATACCCAGAAATTAGCTTCGATCTTTTCTCGCTCTGGTGTTAGCAGTAACAGTCGCGTTCTCGTTTATTCCGATGCACGAGATATCTTGGGAGCTACAATGGTTGCTTATTTACTAGAGCGATCGGGAGTAAAAGATATTGCAGTTTTAGATGGGGGATATACAGGATACAAAGCCTCTGGGCAACCTGTTGTTAAGGAATATCCCAAATACAAGTTTACACAGTTTGCAGTTCAAGATAATCCCTCAATTCGCGTTAACCTTCAACAGGTTGGAGAATTAATTGGTAAACCAGGTGTTGTTTTTATCGATCCTAGACCAGGTGATTTATTCCGAGGTGAGAAAGATATCTGGGTACGCAATGGGCACATTCCTGGTGCGAAAAATATTCCCTGGCCTGCGTTTACGGAAGCCGAGAACTCTCAGGAGGCTCTCAAAAATCCTCATCAGTTGAAGTCACTGGATGGAATTCGCAAAATCCTGGCGGACAAGAAGATTAAGCCTTCAGATGATGTGATTGTGTCATGCAGCACTGGGCGTGAAGCAACATTACAGTATGTCGTGCTAAAACATCTTTTGGGATATCCTAAAGTTCGGCTCTACGAAGGTTCTTGGACTGAGTACAGTACGTCTAATTTGCCAGTTGAAACGGGACCGGAAAAAGTTTAGTTGTTTGGTGCTAAGCTGTTCAACATTTAAAGGTCTAATGTATGAAAGTTTTGATTTCATCACTTGTTGTTTTGGCTACTGTAACAGTAATATTTGGGTGTGATTTGGTACATCTAAGTCAACCTGCTTTAGGCAGTTGCGATCCGCCACCGGAAGAACCGAAGAACCCACCTAAGAAGTAGTAAAAATGAGTTCATCAATTTCTGGTGAGCCGTTCTTGGCTCCTTTTCGATCCCATCGCTTGATAATTGCGATCGCCTTAGCACTTTTTACTGTTGGGGCAATTACACTCAATCGTTATGGTTGGCAGCAAAGCCTATTGTTCTTGATTGGTGGGTTGCTGGGGCTAACACTTTACCATTCCAGCTTTGGCTTTGCCAGTGCCTACCGCAAGTTACTTGTGCATAGAGACGCGCGGGGAGCGATCGCACAAATTATCATGCTGGCGATCGCTACCGTTCTGTTTGCGCCGACTCTGGCAGCCGGAACCGTATTTGGGCAGCAGGTGCGGGGTGCTGTTTCTCCTGTAGGCGTTCAAGGGGCGATCGGTGCCTTCCTGTTTGGGATTGGGATGCAACTTGGGGGGGCCTGCGGCTGTGGCACTTTGTATACCCTTGGTTCTGGCAGTCTCACTCTGCTGGTGACGCTGGTGACATTTTGCATTGGGGCATTTGGAGCTAGCTTAACCCGACAGTTGTGGGTGAATTTGCCTGCTTTGCCGGCGATTTCTTTGGCGGATAATCTTGGCTGGTTTTGGGCAGTGGTTTTGCAACTAACAATTTTCGCTGCTTTGTTTGTTACTCTCCAACGTATTTTCCCTTCTGCAAAAGCTCTTTCTTCTCCTGGCCTAACTTCTTCCCCTCCGCTTTTCCCCTCCTCGCTAACTCAGCTAATTTACGGCCCTTGGTCGCTTCCCACAGGTGCGATCGCGCTGTCACTCCTCAACTGGCTGACGCTGATCGTGTCTGGCCAACCCTGGCGGATTACCTGGGGCTTTGCGCTGTGGGCGGCTGAGATTGCATCGTTTTTGGGGTGGGACTCTACCAGCAGCCCCTTTTGGAAGACTGCCAACGCTCAGGCTGCTCTCGCGAATGGCGTGTTTGCAGATGCCAGTTCGGTGATGAATGGTGGGATCGTTCTAGGATCGCTGCTGGCTGCAGGGTTAGCAGGGCGATGGGTTCCCACTTTTGGGCCTTCAAAACAGATTCTAGCGGCGGCGATATTAGGTGGCTTACTGATGGGCTACAGTGCATTTCTTGCCTACGGTTGCAATGTGAGTGGGTTCTTTGGGGCGATCGCCTCTACCAGTTTGCACGGCTGGCTGTGGATTGTGGCTGCACTCCTGGGAACTGCGATCGGGGTGCGGTTACGACCTTTGTTTCGGCTACCCAATTAGCGTAAGGGAACTTATAGAATCTATATGGTTTCCCTTCAACTACTGATCCTGATTACAGTTTTTTTAGCGACCAGCACGATCAGCGTGATTACAGGCAGCACCTCCTTAATTACGGTGCCTGTAATGTTGCAGATGGGCATTGCACCGCGCACGGCTTTAGCCACTAATATGCTGGCACTCACGTTTATGAGTATTGGTGCAACGTTACCGTTTCTGAAGCAACAGACGATTAATCTAAGACGCTTGCCTCTCTTGATTGGGCTGACTCTGATTGGCTCAATTCTAGGAGCAGGATTAGTCCTGGTAATACCGTCAAAGTCCTTACCGCAGATTGTTTCGGCTGCCATGATTGCGGTTGCTGTTTTCTCGATCGCGAATCATCGAGGTGGCGTTCTTCCGGCAGCCGATCGCCCATCACGGGCAGCCCAACTACTCGGTTATGTGGCAACGTTTGGGCTGGGTATCTATGGTGGTTTTTTCAGTGGCGGGTACGTCACCTTGCTAACGGCTGCCTATGTGGCGCTCTTTCGGATGACTTTTGTGGAAGCGATCGCTACAACCAAGCTGGTAAATATCTTTTCCTCGCTCGTTGCAACGGGGGTTTTCACAGCGGCTGGCATCGTTGATTATCGATTGGGCATCATCTTAGGTATTGCCATGTTTATTGGGGGCATCATCGGCTCACAGGTGGCTCTCAAACTTAGCAATCGCTGGTTACGTCGGATTTTTTTGGCGACTGTTGTAATCCTCGCCGTTAAAACCATGATGGGATAAAAAATTCCTAGTCTTCGCTCTCACGGTCGTGAGTTTCCTTGATTCTCACCATTGATCTTGAGTGTGCATTGCTGTAAGATAAATCAAATACTACGGTAAATCGACCGACTTAACGTATAAATTATCTAAGTCCTAATTAAGCGAGACATTCACCAAGGAGTTGAGGAGACCAATCATGAGCAAATGGTTTGCCATTGCCAGACGTAGGTTACTGCTATTTTTTATTTCTGGGCTGTTTCTATCGCTATTAGTCAATGCCTGTAATTCTTCCTCTCCTGGAACTAACACTACAGCAGCATCCCCAGGCTCATCTCCTACGGCAGTGCCTACAGTAGTACGTTTAGATTATGCCTACTACAATCCTGTCAGTCTCGTACTCAAAGAGAAAGGCTGGCTAGAAGAAGACTTAGCCAAAGCCAATATCAAAGTCGAATGGGTTCTCAGTCAAGGTAGTAACAAGGCCTTAGAGTTTCTCAATGGCAGCAGCATTGACTTTGGCTCGACTTCTGGTGCTTCCGCACTGATTGCCAAAGCCAATGGCAATCCCATCAAATCTATTTACGTTTACTCGAAGCCCGAATGGACGGCATTAGTAACTACGGCGAATTCTTCCATTCAAAAAGTCGCCGATCTAAAAGGCAAGAAAGTTGCAGCAACGCGCGGAACAGATCCGTTTATTTTCTTGTTGCGTGCCTTGGATCAAGTCGGTTTAACTGCCAAAGATGTGGAAATTGTGCCTTTGCCCCACGCTGACGGTAAAGCTGCCCTTGAGAAAGGCGATGTCGATGCCTGGGCTGGTCTCGATCCATTTATGGCACAGACAGAAGTAGAAAAAGGCTCGAAACTCTTCTTCCGCAATCCCAAACTAATTAGTCAAGGCTTTTTAAATGTCCGCGAGGCATTTGCCAAACAATATCCTGAACAAGTTAGTCAAGTGCTAACCGCCTATGAGAAGGCACGGAAATGGGCGATCGCAAATCCTAGTGAACTCAAGCAAGTGGTGATTAAAGCATCGAAGCTGACAGAAGCGGTAGCAACTAAACAATTAGAGGAGCGAACCGATATATCAAACTCATCGATTGGTGACGAACAAAAAGCAGTTATTAGTGCTGCTGGGGATGTCTTGAAAAAAAGCGGCGTTATCGAGGATTCCGTTGATGTCATTACAGTAGTTAACAATTTAATCGATCCGCAGTATGTGGCAAAGGTTGCCAAATCCTAAGTAAAAAACATCTGCTGTGGATATACACCAACTCACCAACGCCTATCAGAAAATTGAAAATTAAAATTGAAAAGTTAACTTCCAAGCTCTGCCTGGGAACCGATGTCCAGAGGCTCTGCCTCGGCTGCGACAATGGAGGCAGAGCCTCCGGATATGTGTTACCAGGCAGAGCCTGGTAACGAGTATAATCAATCATTTAGGATTGCTATATCAGAAAATTAACAATTGAAAAATTGAAAATTAAAAAATAAATTCATCATTTTTAATTTTGCATTTTTAAATTTTAATTCCGATTCAAAGCTATCTATGCTTGACAGCAAACACTAAGTTATGGAACAAAGACTGGCGATCGCAATTCCAAGGGCACAAACAGGTAATATTTGGCAACTTCTCAGTCGTCTGGGCAGAGCAAAAGGCTTGCTCTTGCCAGTCTTTCTCTTAATATTGTGGGAAAGTCTGTCTAGGTTTGGCTTTGTTCCTCCTAACTTGTTACCGGCTCCCTCAACTATTCTCACAACCGTTTGGCAACTCGGTGCAGCAGGGGAACTATGGCAGCACATCGGCATTACACTCTATCGGGTTTTTGCTGGCTTCTTGATTGGTACATTTTTTGCCACTATTCTAGGAGGATTAACAGGCTATTCTTGCCTAATTCGCGATTTACTCGACCCACTTTTGCAGTCACTCCGCAACATTCCTTCCCTCGCATGGGTGCCACTATTCATCCTCTGGATGGGAATTCATGAGCCTTCTAAAATTGCTCTGATTGCCGTTGGAGTCTTTTTCCCCGTTTACTTAAATCTCATGAGCGGCATTCACAATGTCGATCGCAAATTGGTTGAGGTTGGCAAAATCTATAGACTTAATGATTGGCAGCTTATCAGTCGCGTGTTCTTGCCCGCCACATTACCTGCCTACATTGTCGGTTTGCGAAGTGGCTTGGGTTTGGGCTGGATGTTTGTCGTGGCGGCTGAATTGATGGGAGCCAGTCAGGGCTTAGGCTTCTTATTGATCGACGGGCAAGCGACTGGACGACCCGCCATCACCCTCGCCAGCATTCTCTTGTTTGCGATTTTCGGAAAAGTGACTGACTCAATTATTGGCCTTGCATCGCATTGGCTACTCCATTGGCAGGATGTTTACGCTTCCAACCATTAGTTCAAAGCATTAGTTTCAAGAATTCATTCAAAGCGCCAAGTAGGAAACATATATGCTACTCATCGAAGGACTGCATAAGCGATTTAAAAATGGTTTTGTAGGATTGGAGTCTATTAATTTAACTGTTAATCGCAGCGAGATTGTTAGTTTAATCGGTACGAGTGGTTGCGGCAAAAGTACACTTTTACGGATAGTTGCCGGATTAGAGCTGCCAACTTATGGAGAGGTGCAAATTGACGATATTCGCATTAACAAACCTCATCCAGAAATTGGTGTAATATTTCAAGAACCTCGGCTGATGCCTTGGTTAACCGTCTGGGAAAATGTGCAATTTGGTTTGCATCATTTACCGAAGGATGAACGCAAGGCACGGACAAGTGATGCTCTAGTTAAGGTTGGATTACAAGATTTTGCTCGTTTGCTGCCGCGCCAACTATCAGGAGGAATGGCTCAACGGGTGGCGATCGCGCGTGCCCTTGTTACTAATCCTTCTATTTTATTGCTAGATGAACCCTTTAGTGCTCTCGATTCCTTTACTAGAATGCAATTACAGGATCGTCTGTTAGAAATTTGGGAATCCGATCGCCAGACCATGATTCTTGTCACCCATGATGTTGAAGAAGCACTGATTTTAAGCGATCGCGCGATCGTTATGCGTGGCAACCCTGGACGCATCCATCTCGAGCTAGATATCGATCTTCCCCGTCCCCGCAGGCGTACCGATCGCGATTTGCAATATTGGAAAGAAAAATTATTGAGTACCTTGGATTTATCCAATACGCAAACAGTTCCCTTAGAGGTTTAAATCCCAGGCTGCGATCGCAATCAACATCTAAATATAGGCAAGAGAAACGCCACTCCGATCTCTAGCCCTGAGCCAAACCCAAGGGCTGATATCTAATCCGTTGACATCAGAATTATTCTCTCTCTCTCTTCTCTTTCTCTGTGTCCTCTGTGCCCTCTGTGGTTTAATAATTCCGGAATTGATAGGACGCACCCGACAATCGTTTTTCAAATCTCCAACAGCTTATCTCAAAACCTAAATCCTAACTCAGCAAAACTTGACTTCAATCATGACTACTAAAATACTCCCAAGCTACGATCCAACCCTCTTTCAAGGAGCCATTTCTTATTACCTGCAATATCGACCGCGCTACCCAAACGCTCTTTACGATTTAATCTCGCAGGAATTTCAATTAGATGGGCAAGGCAAGCTTCTCGATCTCGGCTGTGGGATTGGCTTGGTAGCGATCGCCTTACACGATCGATTTCAATCAGTTTTGGGTATCGATCCCGATCCAGAAATGCTCGAAGTTGCCAAGCAAGAAGCTAAACTGGCTAATGCTTCAAATATCACTTGGGTAAGGGATTTAGCAGAAAATATTTCCCCAGCAATTGGTACATTTTCCCTTGTCACCATTGGTCGTGCTTTTCATTGGATGGATCAAGAAGTGGTGCTGCAGCGCAGCTACGATCTGCTCGATCGCACCAGTAACGCTAATACGGGGATAGCGATTATTCAAACTGAAAAAGATATTTGGTCAAATGACTCTGTTTGGGCACAAAATGTGCTAGCGACGATCAAACGGTGGCTAGGAGAAGAGCGGCGTGTGGGATCGATTAGCGTTCCTTTGCTCTACAAGTCCGATTTAGAAGTTTTGGACCGATCGCCATTCGTTCGGATTAAACGCCATAAGATTGACTTTCAAAAACACTGGACGATAGATAATTTTATTGGTTATCTCTACTCCACCGCTTACTGCCGTCGCGATTACTTTAATGGCGATACTTCCGTATTTGAGGCGGAAATTAAAGCAGCAATTCTCAGTGCAGAACCTTCAGGTCAGTTTGTTGAAGATGTACCGATTTCTGTTTACTTGGGTTTTAAGGACTGACGAACCTATAGGAATCCTAAATCATTTGTACCTCATTACTTCCCTCAATTTTGTATCATCAATATGAAAACATCCCTTGCAGACTCGAAAAGCACAACACAACAAGACAGCAAGCAAGATTATGTAGCGATCGCGAGATCGCTGGCTCAAGAATTTGCTGCTACTGCCATCGAACGAGATAGTCTTGGCGGTACGCCAAAGTATGAACGCGATCGCATTCGTTCTAGCGGTTTACTCGGTTTGATTATTCCTAAAGAATATGGCGGTATTGGCGAAACGTGGATTACTGCACTCCAAATTTCCCGCGAGTTGGCAAAGACTGATAGTTCTCTAGCCCATGTTTACTCCTATCACCATTTAGGGGTTGTTATCCCGCATCTTTTTGGCACGGAGGAACGCAAAGCGCAGTTCTACAAAGATACGGTGACAAACAATTGGTTTTGGTGCAATGCTCTCAATCCCCTCGATCGCCGTGCGACTTTAACTCCTGATGGTACAGGCTTTTTACTGAACGGGACAAAAAGCTTTTGCTCTGGTTCTAAAGATTCTGATATCTTACCCATCACTGCGGTTCGTCAAGATACCTCCGAACTCACGATTATTGTAATTCCCACTCAAAGAGAGGGAATACAAATTCATGACGATTGGGATAATATGGGGCAACGTCAAACCGATAGCGGTAGTATTAGTTTCGACCAAGTGCGCGTTTATGATTCGGAAGTGTTTGGCGATCGCACCCGTGCTGATATTCCTTTCCGTACTTTACGAGCTTGCTTGACGCAAATAAATCTTGCCCATATTTATCTGGGTATAGCAGAAGGAGCATTTGCTGCTGCCAAAGACTACACTTGCACCGAAGGACGACCCTGGTTGACTTCCAATGCTCCTAGTGTGACGCAAGATCCCTACATTCTGAAACACTACGGAGAAATGTGGGTCGATCTGCAAGCGGTTAGCAGTTTGACGGATCGAGCCGCCGCCATTCTGCAAGCAGCTTGGGAAAAAGGCATAGATTTAACAACAGAAGAACGTGGAAAATGCGCGATCGCGATCGCAACGGCAAAGGTTGCTGCCACAAAAATAGGTTTAGATGTGACTACTCGCATTTTTGAAGTGATGGGGGCGCGTGCTACCACCAGTAAATATGGTTTCGATCGCTACTGGCGCAATCTGAGAACGTTTACGCTACATGATTCTGTTGACTATAAAATTCACGATCTGGGTAACTGGGTACTCAACGATCAGCTCCCCAATCCCAGCTTTTATACGTAAAAATCATCCTTTTTGAAGGAGGTTTTATCTTCACTCGCCGATATCTCAGGTTTTTATGTAGATAGCAGCAGGGCTATAGCAATCCTTGCAGGAGTCGTAATTTTTTTACCCACCCTAATTCTCCCCGAAGCCGCTCGCTCGGGAGTAAGAAATGCACAAATGATCTAGGATTGCTATAGATGCTACTTTTTCTCCTGCGGGTACAACTGATACATTACCCCTGAATATTAATCATTCAAGTAACTAGATAAGTCAGACCAGCAAAAATTTACACAATGTGCTTGCATTTTTGAAGTCATTTGTGGAATAATAGGAGCTTATCAGGATAAACTACGGTATATCGGTCGGGTTATCGTTGCTTGCTCATCCATAATGATTAGCTCAGCTTTTACATAGCTATTGCGTTTTTTTGTTTTCAATACTTGAAACTTAGGAAGGAAAAGTGTTAACCCGATTAAGAGAGAGCCATTTTTTAGCTAAATTGAGGCATTTTGGGAGCCAACTCAAACCTAGTTCAATCAAGACCTTGGCTTTGCTTTTTGCAGTTGGCTTCAGTTTGAGTTTGACCGTTTCTGCCTGTAATCCTACTCAGCAAACAAATACAACTACTGCCCCGACTTCTGCTGCCACATCCGTGGCTAGTTCTAAATCACAAGAGAGCAATGTAATTCGGATCGGCTATCAAAAATATGGAACTCTAAGTATCCTTAAATCACGGGGAAGTTTAGAGAAACGTTTGGCTTCCCAAAGCACTTCTGTACAGTGGCTTCAATTTCCCGCTGGCCCTCAATTACTAGAAGCTTTGAATGCAGGCACTATTGACTTTGGGCATACAGGAGAAGCGCCGCCTATTTTTGCACAAGCTGCTGGCGCACCATTGGTATATGTTGCGAATGAGCCTCCTAATCCTAAAGGTGAAGCTATCTTAGTACCAAAAGATTCTTCTATTCAAGATGTGGCTGGGTTGAAAGGCAAAAAAGTTGTATTTAATAAGGGTTCAAATGTGCAATATCTCGTGGTAGAAGCATTAAAAGCAGCCGGATTGAAATATAGCGACATTCAGCCTATTTATCTGCCACCAGCAGATGCGCGGGCAGTTTTTGAACAAGGTAGTGCTGATGCTTGGGCAATTTGGGACCCATTTTTTACCGTAGCGAAACGAGCTACAGAAGCTCGCGTTCTTAAGGATGGGGAAGGGCTTGTAGCTAATCGGGAATTCTATCTAGCTGCCAAACCTTTTAACGAGCAATATCCCGACCGGATTAAGGCAATTTTAGAGGAACTTCAAAAAGTAGATGAATGGGCGGCAGCTCAACCAACTGAAGTGGCAAAACTGCTGTCTCCTGAGCTTGGTATTGATGTTCCAACTTTAGAGGAAATCTCACGGAGGCGGCCTTACGGTGTGCAGCCAATTACGGATGAAGTCGTTACTTACCAGCAAAAAGTTGCTGATACTTTCTTGGATTTGAAGCTGCTTCCCAAATCGGTAAAAATTAGCGAAGTGGCTCAGCTAACTAAACAATAAATAGTGATGGAGAGTAAGACAAATGGAATTATTTTGGTTTATCCCAACTCACGGAGACGGTCGCTATTTAGCTACAGGAATTGGAGGGCGCTCTTGCAATTTTTCCTACTTAAAGCAAATCGCTCAAGCCGTCGATCGTTTAGGATTTACGGGCGCTCTGCTTCCGACTGGGCGTTCTTGCGAAGACGCATGGGTAGTGGCTTCATCTCTAATGGCTGTTACAGAACAAATGCGTTTTTTAGTAGCAATTCGTCCTGGATTAATGTCTCCTGGGGTAGCAGCACGGATGGCAGCAACATTTGACAGGTTATCTAACGGACGCTTGCTGATTAATGTTGTTACGGGCGGCGACCCGATTGAATTGGCGGGGGATGGAGTGCATCTGGGTCACGACGCACGTTATGAACTGACGGATGAATTCTTGACAGTTTGGAGAGAGATGCTTGAAGAGAGTAACTCGACTAACGAGCGAGAGCAAGAAGTCAATTTTAGCGGTGAATACCTTGAAATAAAGGGCGGAAAACTTTTATTTCCCCCTGTACAAACTCCTCATCCTCCATTATGGTTTGGCGGTTCTTCGCCAATAGCACAACAAATTGCCGCTAAACATATTGATGTTTATCTTACTTGGGGAGAACCGCCACAACAAGTAGCGCAAAAAATTGAATCTGTGAAAAAATTAGCTGCCGAACAGGGTAGAACTGTGCGTTTTGGAATTCGCCTTCATGTCATTGTACGCGAAACTGAAAGCGAAGCTTGGGAGGATGCCAATCGATTGATTCAATATGTCGATGAAGATGCGATCGCAGCCGCCAAAAAAGCTTATGCTAGGATGGATTCTGAAGGGCAGCGGCGCATGACTGAACTGCACGCAGGCAGCCGCGAAGCTCTGGAAATTAGCCCCAATTTGTGGGCGGGAATTGGCTTAGTAAGAGGCGGTGCCGGTACTGCTTTAGTGGGAGATCCCGATACTGTTGTCGCGCGAATGTTGGAATATTCCGAATTGGGAATTGAAACTTTCATTTTTTCTGGTTATCCCCACTTAGAAGAAGCATATCGAGTGGCTGAATTGCTATTCCCCCGCTTGCCGCTGAAAAACCAACCGACTGTACATCAACCGCAAATGTTTAGTCCTTTTGGCGAAATTGTTGCCAACGAAAAGTTTGTCCAACAAAAACAAGTTATTCCTACGAGCGCGTCATGAATAAAAAATGGCTCACAAACCCCTATTTTCAGCAGGTAATTCCCTGGATTGTACCAATGGTGCTGATTGTTAGCTGGCAATTATTGGTGCAGGTGGGTTGGCTTTCCACAAGAGTTTTACCAGCACCAACAGGTGTTTTAAGTGCTGGATTTAGATTGGCAATTAGCGGAGAACTGTTTCACCATATCGGAATTAGTGCTTGGCGTGCGCTGGTTGGTTTCATCATAGGCGGAGGAATTGGTTTGACTCTGGGTTTCCTCAATGGTCTTTTTCCAATCGCCGAAAAGCTCCTAGATACTTCTCTACAAATGGTTCGTAATATTCCACACCTAGCCTTAATACCTCTAGTAATTTTGTGGTTTGGAATTGGCGATCCCGCTCGATTATTTTTGGTAGCTTTGGGAGTGTTTTTTCCAATGTATATCAATACATTTCACGGCATCCGCAGCGTAGATGCCGGATTGATTGAAATGGGTAAAATTTATGGTCTGAGTGCCACGTCTCTTTTGTGGAAAATTATTTTGCCTGGGGCCTTGCCTTCAATTTTGGTAGGCCTGCGATATTCCTTGGGGATTATGTGGCTGACGCTGATTGTCGCAGAAACAATTGCGGCGGACTCTGGTATTGGTTACATGGCAATGAATGCTCGCGAGTTCTTGCAAACTGATGTAGTGGTGGTGAGCATTATCATGTATGCTTTGTTGGGTAAGTTTGCAGATGCGATCGCCAGGAAGTTAGAAGAGAAATGGCTTGCTTGGCATCCCAATTATCAGCCAGCTTAGGTTGAAAAAAGAAGCCATAAGAAAGAAAGATGAGAGTGTCCCATTTTTCTTTCTTAGTTCCTCTAGAAATTACAGCTACAAACCCCTGTACAACTATGACCCATTTGATTGAATACGAAGACGCAAATGATGAAGTACGCGCAGTGTATGACGACATTCGCGCGACACGCAAAACCGAGTACATCAACAACTTTTGGAAAGCGCTCGCCAACCATCCGCCTACCCTGCAACGTACCTGGCAGAATGTGAAGGAGGTGATGACGGCTCCGGGAGAACTCGATCCCCTCACCCGCGAGTTAATCTACATTGCTGTCAGCGTTACCAATGGTTGCCCGTACTGCATTTCATCTCATACAGCCTCCGCGCGAGCCAAGGGAATGGATGATGCCATATTTGGGGAACTGATGGCGATCGTGGCAACCGCAAACGCTACTAATCGACTGGCAAATGGGTATCAAATTCCGGTGGATGAACAATTTAAATTATAAAAGGCGTTCAATCTTAACCACTTATAATCCATCTCTATGGCAACTGAATTAACAGTAGATGTTTCTCAGATTCCCGTTATCGATATTAGTTCGCTGGTATCGGATAATCGCCTAGATACTGTTGCCAACCAAATCCGACAAGCTTGCCGCGACACAGGTTTTTTTTACATTGTTGAGCATGGTGTAGACCAAGGCTTGCAAAACCGTTTGGAGCAACTGAGCCGTCAGTTTTTTGCTCAAGATTTAGAAACCAAAATGCAAATTCGGATGGCGCTGGGAGGTCGGGCATGGCGCGGCTACTTTCCGGTTGGAGGTGAACTGACGGATGGTAAACCAGATTTGAAAGAAGGAATTTATTTCGGATCGGAATTGAATCAAACCCATCCGGCTGTTCAAGCAGGTATTCCCATGTTTGGAGCCAATCTGTTTCCAGAGATTCCTCAGTTTCGCGAAACAGTGCTGGAGTATCTAGCAGTTATGACCCAACTGGGTCACGCTGTAATGGCTGGAATTGCCCTGAGTTTGAGCGAAGACGCCTCTTATTTTCGCGATCGCTATACGACTGATCCCCTGATTTTATTTCGCATCTTCAACTATCCACCACAAAGCAATCCGCAAGGGCAATCCTGGGGAGTGGGAGAGCATACCGATTATGGTTTGCTCACGATTCTCAAGCAGGATGATTTAGGTGGGTTGCAAGTGAAGACACGATCGGGCTGGATTGATGCTCCCCCGATCGCCAACTCCTTTGTTTGTAACATTGGCGATATGCTCGATCGCCTCACAGGTGGACTTTATCGCTCTACTCCTCATCGAGTCAAGAATGTGTCAGGACAGGATCGCCTCTCATTTCCATTCTTCTTCGATCCGAATTTCAATGCTGAACTCCACCCGATCGAAATCAAGGGAGCGATCGTCGGTGACAACAAGAACGAACGCTGGGATAAAGCCAGCGTTCACGAGTTTCGCGGCACTTACGGCGATTATGTCCTGAACAAAGTTGCAAAGGTTTTTCCCCAATTGCGCCAGCAAGTTTTGTAAACAGTCACCCATTGGTGACAAGTTAAGGCTCAAAGCCAGTTGTCAAGGGGATTTTCGGAGGTAGCTCAAAGAAAAAAGGTTCTCCACTGCCGACATTATAACTCTAATGTCAACTGGGGCTTAAATCCCTGCCAGATGAAAGGATAAGAAGCAAGTTCTTATCCTTGGTAGTCAGCGATCGCTTTTTGCCCTATAACTACTGCAACTCTTACCAGGGGAAGACACTCATCCACTTGGATAAATGATTTTATTTCAATCGCTGCTGGCTGGGCGATCGCGCTTATTCTACTAAATTCCCTGCTTTCTTAACAGCTTGTTTCAAGTCTTCAAAGGTAATATTACCCTCTTCATCTCGATACGTCGCTAGCAGTTCCGCGGGGCTAGTACCTGTTTCTGCTAAAATGACTGCATTTAACCCAGGACTTAAAAAAAGCTCATTACTCGATATTTTGCCATCTTGATCGCCATCCAAGGCATTAAAAAGAGATTGAAGCTCTTGCTCAGTTGCCATAAGTTTCTATTTGAATTAGTTTTTTCAATTCAATATCCCATAATGTTGAAAAAGATGCAAGGAAAGTTACCTTTTACCCTGGCAGATACAAGCTGTTGCTGTCGTTTGGGCGTGTGCGTGTAGATACCTGGAAGTAGTCGCTACCGATTCATGCCCTAACGTCTGCTGCACCAAATGAATCGGCGCGCCCCTGTCTAGTGAATGCGAAGCGTGGGCGTGACGCAACCAATGGGGCTGACCTTTCCTGTAATCCCAGCGCGGTTCCCCAGCATCGTCTTCACCCCCGCTATTTGGAAGGTAGAAGATATCAGGTGTTTTGCTTTATCCAACATTTACCCACAAGCGGGGATTTTTAATTACCTGGTTTCCAAACTACTTCTTCAACTTTGAGCTGCTTGGGAATTAAGCCGAGTTCAAAAAAAGTATCCGCAATTTCCTGTTGCTCGGCCACCATATCAGCTTGGATCGGTTCAAATCCATAACTCCGCCGTCGAGTTACTACATCTAAGATAGAAGCATCAATTTTCAGAATGGGAGCGAGGATCTTAGTTACTTCTGCGGGATTCGCATCGGCCCAAGTCGCTACTGCTTGAGTTTCTTCTCTAATTGCCTCAATGATTTTAGCATTCGACCCAGCAAATGACTTATTAGCTAAGTAAAAATCTCGGTTAGCTGCTAGTCCTTTACTATCTTTAACAACACGAACATCTCTTGGCGCTTCCGCTGCTGCATAAAACGGGTCCCAAATTACCCAAGCATCTACGTTACCTTGTTGGAAGGCAGCTCTGGCATCGGCTGGTGTCAGGTTGGCCGGCTTAATTTCACTCCATTTTATCCCTGCGGATTTCAATGCTTTTGCTAAGAGGTAATTGGCGCTTGAACCTTTTGTAAAAGCTATTTTCTTACCCCGCAAATCTGCTAGGGTTTGAATTGCCGAATTAGCAGGAACTAAAATACCTGAACTGCGGTCTTTGGGGGCGCTACCGCCAATGTAAAGCAGGCGTGCGTTAGCAGCTTGGGCAAAGACTGGAGGAGCGTCCCCGGTGCGCCCGATGTCGATGCTGCCGGCGTTTAGCGCTTCCAACATCGGGGGGCCTGCCTGAAATTCTTTCCACTCAACGGATATGCCTAGAGGCTGCAAGCGTTTCTCTAACCCGCCTCTGGCTTTGACTAGCGTGAAGGGGTCTAATTTCTGATGGCCGATGCGGACTACCTGAGCTTGAGCTGCTGCGGAGGAAGCGGCGGGGCTTGCAGATCCCGTAGGGGTGGGAGTATTGCAGGAGGCGATCGCCCAATTTAAGCTGATTCCCAATAGAAATAGCGCTGCTAGGGAAAAGTGCGATCGCCATAATTGAGCAAGGAATGAAATCAGTCTTTTGAGCATAAACAATAATATTGTTTGTTGGTAACTTTCCGATCAGAGACTTCCAACTAATTCGGGTTTGCCAGTTTGCAGGGCACCAACAAACTCTTGCAACTGCGATCGCAGTATTTGTTCTGTTTCCTCTTCAAGTTGTACGCTTGTTTCGTCATAACTTTGGATCTGCGTGTCTAAAACATAGACACCAGCCAAGATATGACTAGCGCCCAGCTCGGATAACACTGGTTTGAGGGCGTAGTTAATTGCTAATAAGTGACCGAGGGTACCTCCGGTGGCGATGGGGAGAATAACTTTACCAGCTAAACTATTCTGCGGTAGCAAATCTAAGTAAGCTTTGAGTACGCCTGTGTAAGCTGCTTTGTAAACAGGTGTGGCGATGATTATGCCCTTGGCTTCTACTACTAAATCATTGACTGCTTTTAAGTCTGGGTTCGCGAATTGTCCGTAAATTAATACCTCTGGCGGGAGATCGCGGACGTTGATAGATGCCGTACTCAGTCCCTCTTTCTCGACAGCACGGCGGGCGTATTCCAGCACCGCAAAAGACCGGGATGGATGAGACGGGCTACCTGCGATCGCAACAACATTAGACATTTAATAGTCCTCCTATTTTTGACTCATTTAAAAATGAACGATTTACGGAATCGCTCAAAACTACTGTAAATCTGTAGACTTAGCGTATTTTATAGATAGTAAGCTAGCACGGTCAATTTTAAAAAGCAAGTAAGTTGAGATGTAAAGTTTGATAACTCTTATACAAATTTTGCGCGATCGCGAATCTCGGTCCAAAGCAACTGTCCGGTTATTTCCCCCAATACAGCAGACTCTCATCGGACTCAAAAACAGAAATCGGTTCGCCACCGGATGCGGGTTCACCCAGAAGTAAGGGAAGGAGAGTTACCCCTGATGGTCGCTAGAACAAGCAGAACCTTTACAGGGAGAGGGTTTGCTTGTTCTTAACAATTATTTATCAAAGTTCCCGAATTTTGGGAAAAAATTCCCTTGCTTTTTGTAAATACCTATGCAATACTCTTGTTTAAGAGTAAAATACTATAACTTGACTGACTTACAGTAGATTAAAGTTAGAGATGCTAATCTGCTCTTCACCCAAATCGGTGAGCAGCAGGCTCATTAACACTTGCTTAACAGCAACTTTTGCAAGCGAACTAAAGTTAGCGCTTAACTTTTAACTGTTAATTTTTATCAGCCTGTGCGATGAATTGTGAGATATATGGAGGTTTTTTAGAATGGAATCAGGACTCTCAGGAATGCGCTTAGAATTAGTAAAACTCCAGAAGTCATTTGGAAATATTGAAATTTTGCGGGATATCAACCTCGAAATAAATCCCGGAGAATTTGTAGCCATTGTGGGTCGCAGTGGATGTGGCAAAAGTACCTTGCTGCGCTTAATTGCCGGACTAGAAATTCCCAGTCAAGGCACGGTCTTTCTAGACGGAAAGCCGTCTAAACAACTTAACTCGAAAGTGAGAATGATGTTTCAGGATGCACGGCTACTACCTTGGCAAAAAGTGCTGGCCAACGTGCAATTAGGGCTACTAAATGCCAAAGAAAGCACTCGCTATAAAGCGATGCAAGTCCTTCACGCTGTAGGGCTTGGCGATCGCGCCAGCGATTGGCCGGCTGTACTCTCCGGCGGTCAAAAGCAAAGAGTTTCTTTAGCAAGAGCCCTCGCCTGCGAACCCGACTTGCTGCTGCTTGATGAACCCCTCGGCGCGTTAGATGCTTTGACCCGTATTGAGATGCAGCAATTGTTAGAAAATTTGTGGCAAGAAAAAGGATTTACCGCGCTACTGATCACTCACGACGTAGAAGAAGCAGTGGTGCTAGCCGATCGAGTTATTTTAATAGAAAGTGGTCAAATAGCAATGAACTGTTATATTGATCTCCCACGACCGAGGCAGAGAGGAAATGCTGTATTTGCTGCGAAAGTAGAGACTATTTTGCAGCGCGTTATGGAGCAAAAACAAAGTAGTAAAGATGCAGAAAAATATGCAATAACTGCGTTTCGGTAAACGGTGGTTGTCAGAAATTATTGCAATAGCAACTTGGGTAGATTAGTCTGACTGATTATGCTAAATTTTCAGGAGAATGCCCTCTAATTAACGCTCGGATTTAACAAGTATTAAAGTTTTTGAAGCTGAAGTTATTCGGCTTGAAAGGGTTTGGTAGTCATGCACAGTCATGATATCGCTTTCTTATGCAAAAATTATAGTAATGTACACAGTTAAACAATGCTACCCTATGGTTTTGCCGTTTTTTTGAGAAAGACAAGGTTTTACGAACCAAACGAGAAAATAGCGGCCGTAAAGTATTATTAAGTCTTTAAAGATGACTGGTTTTTCCCGATTCTTTGCCTACAATTCGATGTCTTTTAAAAGGTAGCACTTTTGAATAATATTCCCAAAAATCAGTATAAAAGACAACACCTGGTCTATCGACACGAGGTAAAGATGGCCAGAACTCGGACGCAAATTTTTTGAGCGGTCTCCAATATAAAGCCTAGCCTATCAAGTCAGACGAGCGATCGCACTTTCGCAAGAGGTCTAATGATTAAGCACTTTGGGGAAAGTCCCAACCAACAATAGGTTGCCAGCCAAGAATTTTGATTTCTTTGGTGGGGCGGAAGATGCCTTGATTTACGTCAATTCCCACAGATTTTAGTTGCTCAAACCCGTTTTTCTGGAATGGGTGAGAAGGACTGGTGGTGTTGTTGAGCATCCACAGACGAGGATTGTGCGTTTGGTATCCTTCCCAGTTTCGAGGATACTCAGGGCAATCGAGAGGATTTTTCCAGCCCTTATATTTCAGAACTTGCAGACACCAGGCACGGCATCCCCATTCATCGGGAGTTGGATCTTTGGGCTTAATTATCCCATCGCCACTGAACCAGTCTAGGTTAGGGATTTCTCCAGGGGAGCCGTTTTCACGCCACAGAGTAAGATAAGTTAGTGGCTTAGTGGCATAGTGGCTGCCTTCATGGAGGATATTCCACCACTTATCGAAGGGTGGTCTGATGGAGATGTGACTGATGTCCAGTTTGCATTCATCTTGAAGAAACTGCCAAACTTCTGTTTGTCTGGGAATGATGAAGTTTTGAGTGTTGGTTTTTGTTTGGCGATCGCATTCTGGATAGTTGGAAGCTGCGGTTGCACAGGAGTCGTGGAAGTTGCAGTCGTTGTAGTTGATGGTTGAGTGGTTGTTATTCATTGCAGTTACTCCAATTTCTCATTCATCAGTTGTTCGGTTTGGCTTGGTTCGGGGTGTATGAGACTGTCCAAGCGTTTTTGGCACCAATCGCTTGGGCAATCCAGGCTTTGTGTCGATAGGGTTTGCCTTCTTTTCGGGCGCGATAGAGAGTGGTGGTAGATACGCCGAGAATGGCTGCTGCTCTCTGGGTGGTGCAAGATGGTTCAATTACGATAGGGCGTGAGCGGTGCTTGGAATTTTTGGGTTGGTTGCGATCGTCTAGGCAAACGGGTTCACAGCCTGGAATAGGTAGGCTAAGTTGAAATGCTTTCATTCGCTAAATCTCTGAAACGTATGTCTGATGGGATGTTTCAACGATAGTCGGCGCTAGGGTCAGCCATCGACTAACTGGAGTTAGCAATTTGTTAGCATTGATTCAGCAAGAACTTGATAGCGGTTAATTAGGATGTCTCTTATGCCAGATCAACCAGAAGAGAACTTTGACGAGGCTGCAAAAAAGTTTGATATAGAAAGGTTGAGAGCCAATCTAGTAGCTGAAAAGAAGGGTGAAATTACCACAGCAGCCTGGAGATACTTGAAAGGGGTGCTTTGTTTAGGTGAACCCAAAGAAGTTGCCAACAAATGCTATGTCAAGGAAAAGACCGTTCAAGTTGCCTTAAATAGAGAAATCAAAGATCACCTGCTCAAAATCCTTCATCTTCCAGAAAATCAGCGGGTAGATTGGAGTAGTGTTCCTGGTTTACTTGCTAAAGCTGGATATAGATTATCCAATCATTACACCAATCCTCCCCAGAATATTCCTCATACTGGCGTTGTTGAGTTTGTGGGGCGATCGCGTGAACTTGAAAAGCTACACCAGTTGTTACAGGAAGGAAATCGCGTAGCGATCGCTGCTATTGCTGGCATGGGTGGAGTCGGCAAAACAGAACTTGCCATTCAATACGCGCTAAAACATTTAAACAATTACCCAGGTGGGGTTTGCTGGTTGCCTGCTAAAAACCCAGATATGGGGATTGAGATTGTTCGGTTTGCGCGATCGCAGTTTGATAATCTGAATCCGCAAGAGGATTGGGACTTAAAGACTCAGGTTGATTTCTGCTGGCGACGCTGGGAATCTGGCGAAGTGCTGGTAGTGTTGGATGATGTTACTGATTATGGGGAAATAAAGCCTTATCTACCGCCAGTCGAACTACGCTTTAAAGTCTTGATGACGACACGGATTAAGCGGTTGGGTAAGTCAATTGAGTCTCTGCTATTAGATGTTCTCGATGAAGCAGATGCTCTGAAGTTGTTAATTTACCATATTGGTGAAGAACGTATCCAACAGGAACTAGAGGAGGCTAAAAAACTCTGTGCATGGCTAGAGTTTTTGCCTTTGGGTTTGGAGTTAGTGGGACGTTATTTGGATCGGAAAGCACATTTATCGCTGGCAGAATTGCTGCAACGGTTGGAGGAAAAGCGGTTAAATGAGCGATCGCTCTGCAAGCGAGAGGAAGACATGACCGCAAAACGGGGAGTGAAAGCAGCTTTTGAGTTGAGTTGGGAGACATTGAATGATGAGTCAAAACAACTGGGATGTCTGCTGAGTTTATTTGCCCCCGCTCCTATTCCTTGGTACTTGGTGGAACAGGCTGCATCCGCTCAAGATCCAGAAGACTTGGAAGAGATTAGAGATGATATCCTGTTGAATCTGCATCTGCTTCAGCGCATGGGTGACGAAACTTACCGCCTGCATCAACTGATTCGAGAATTCTTCTGGGAGAAACTAGAACGGACAGACCAGGTAAAGGAACTAAAACAAGGGATTGTGATAGCAATGGTAGCAGTTGCCAAGCCAATTCCTGGCTCTCCTACCCGTGAACTAATCGACTCATTGGCTATAACTGTGCCTCACCTAGCAGAAGTTGCTCAAACTTTGACAGATGAGCTAAGTGACGACGATTTACCGGAGCTTTTTAAAGGACTGATGAGATTCTATGTAGGTCAAGGGCTATACGGAAAAGCAGAGTATTGGTCTAAACAGTGTTTATCATTAGTTCAAACACGCTTTGGCACAGTCCATCCTTATATTGCGATCACTCTAGAGAATCTAGCCTATTGTTACGAGGCTCAGGGACGTTACAGTGAGGCTGAGCCACTGTATATACAAGCCTCAGAAATTTGGCAACACCTCCAAGCAATAGAATTCTGGAAAACTCTGCTAGGTGCTGACGATCCTGATGTGTTTGCTAGGGCTCAAGACTGGAAGAATCAAGCAGGAGTCTATATCAATCCTCATGTAGCTGGCAACTGGAATAACCTGGGAGTCCTTTACTTAAACCAAGGACGATATGAAGAAGCTGAATCTCTTTTGCTGTCAGCCTTACAATGGCGACTACATTGGTTTGGTGATAAGCATCTTGATGTGGCAACTAGCCTGAATAATCTAGGAGTTTTATATAGTCGTCAAGGTCGCTACAGTGATGCAGAGTTGTGCCATCAGCAGGCATTAGAACTCCGAAAACATCTGCTAGGTGATAAGCATCCTGATGTAGCAACCAGCCTGAATAATTTAGCAACGCTCTATTGTGAGCAGGGACGCTATAGTAAAGCCCAACCTTTGTTAGAGCAATCCCTTGAACTCTCAAGGCATCTACAGGGTGACAAGCATCCTGATGTATAGCGTTTCTCAGATAGATGAGGTACAATAACAGCAGTGAGTAAACCAATTCCTCATATCGGATAATGTAACTTG
>NZ_JAUBUG010000093.1:0-23126 GCF_036705345.1 Microcoleus sp. B3-D2 | reverse complement strand
GATAATGCGACAAGGGTATGGTTTTTCTAATTTTAATAATTTTAGGAATCGCGTATTAGCTTGCTTTGGTGATTAGATAAACTTATAACCATAAGTTCAGGAGAGCCGGATTTCCTAGGCTGATTTCTGTGATGAATCTCTTTCCCATTCCTATTGCTCAAACGAATTTTACCCCTGATTACCTATTTTTCTCTGCTTAGAGTGACAGAAGAGCGCTAATCCGGCTATCTTGTATATTCCTAAAAATTGCGGTGTTTGAAAGGTTTAGGCTCAGTTTCTCTCTCGAAAGCGTACTGGCATTCGATCTGACGGATAAATTAACAGGTTTTGCTGTAATTGTTCCAGAGAAGAACGACCGTTGACTAACTCCCAATCGAAGTGGCGCACCAATAATGCTAACATCATCGTTCCTTCCAGCATTGATAGATGCTCTCCTAAACAACGATGCGACCCTGAGCCAAAGTCTATCATTGGCAGTGAACTTGTTTCCTTATTCTTGTCTAACCAACGTTCCGGCAGAAATTCCTCTGGATGAGCATAAACTTCTGGATCTCTTCCGGCTGCAAGCATTGACCAGGATACTCTCGTCCCACGCGGAATCACTGTACCGTCAATTAGAGTATCCCGTTGAGCCTCTAATGTAGTTGAGCCGGAGGCAACTGAATAAAGCCGCAGTGTTTCTTTGATAATGGCACGAATATAAGCCAATTCTTTGAGATTTTCTAGGTTAATCCCGCTTTGTTTTTGCCAAACTTGGTCAACGATGTCCCGTGCTTGTTGAAACACTCTTGGATTTAAGCTCAACTCTCCAAGTGCAAAGGATAAAGTATGGGCTGTGGTGTCAGTCCCAGCTATTAATAGTTCAATGGATTCTGAAATTAAGGTTTCCCGATCGTATTTTGGCTCTTTAGCCGCGATTTTGACTAACATTGATTCCTTAAACAAACTACTGACTTGTGGGAAATCATTTTGATTTTGTTCTCTCATCTGTAAAGCTAAGTCTACGCGGGGAGTAAGGAATTCCGTTAAATATCGCCTTGCTGCCCAATAATCCCGTGAATTCTGAGTTGGCAAATATTTCATCCATCTTTTCTCGCCCGTAGCTTGTCGCAGGAATCGATAACCTACAACAGACATCGCTTCGTATACCTTGCTAACTTCCAGGGGGGAACCTTCCTGACTGGTACTATTTCTATCTACAGGAATACCTAGTACCAAAGAGGAAATCACCCGCATTGTTAGTTCCACAAACAGAGGATCTACCTCCACTTCTTTTGGGGGTGCAGCTTGTTTGAGCGTCTCAATGACTTGTTCGCAAGCTTGGCTAATTATTTCCAGATATTTGGAAAGATTGCTCGAACTAAATTCCGGATTCCAAGCCTTGCGTCGCCACTGCCACTCCGTTCCAGTTTCTCCAAGCATAATAGAACCGCTGATATCGTTCCATGCTTCGCGTAATTGCTTGGGTCTAATTAAGCTACCATCTCTCATTCCATTGATAATGGTATCTTCGATTACTTTTGGTTTACTTAAAATCACAACTGGAGTCCTGCCATTCCAGATGACGTACATCGGGCCTAGCTGCTGGCTCCAATCAAAAAATTGCTGAAATAATTTCTTCTGTTTTACTGCTGCTAATATTTGTGGCAGATTTCCTAACACCCAATATTGGGGAGGCGAAGGGAGTGATTGTAGCGATTTATACGTTTCCTTTCCTTTCCACCATCGCCAACTCAGTATAGACGCTATGCTAGTAAAGCCTAATACTATTACTAAATATGACAAGAAGGAAGAAGAACCATTTATTTGAGAAGTAATGCTTTGAAACATAAATCTGCCCAAGTCCATAGTTTTTTATTACCCATATACTACCTTGAAAGGGAGATTAAGTAAGTCAACCTAATTAAATATAAAACGTTCGACTTGGTAATTGCCTGATGTGGCTCTAGCATTAACTCCTTTAATGATGGCCGGGGATAATTCCTACTCGTCTTCAAATACGCAACAAGCTCTGGACTTACGCACTTGTCATATTATAAACATCTGTAACTCCCCAAAAAACTAAAGCCCTTTTCCGTTGTTGCGGGAAAAGAGCTTTAATTTATTATTAACCTGGCACTGAGCTATTTTACCGGGCAGTGACCCGCCGAGTATCTTCGCCATAGCAACGTTTAACAACCGAGTTCGGGATGGATCGGAGTGGTTCCATTACATCATAAGCACCAGGAAAGCTTTGAAAACTTTTAATCCTGTGTCTGCGTTCGGCTTAATGTTAAGGCTTAATGTTAAGCTTGATGCGCTGCATCTCTTTCGCTCGACTTAATTACTGTATCAAGTTTCCCCTAGTCTGTCAACCCCAAAGTCAAAAGTTTTTTTCGAGCGCCCGAAACCGCTGGAATTATCGGGGTTTGAGGTCTGGTTTGGGGGTGCGGTCGATCGACCTTTAACTCACAAATCCAAAAACGCCGCATCAGTTCCTTGCTCTGTGCGAATTTTCCCGTCCTTCACGAACCACGCCACGACCTGCTTAACTGTTAATTGTCCGATCGCCCTTTCGCCTTCTGTCGCAATTTGCCTCTCATGCCGCAAATATAGCAACCGCCAAGGCGGTTAAGACATAAACTGGAAGGAGTACCTCTTCCTGTGGAGTGATCGCTCGACCCATGCCCAAACCCTACAGTTACGACCTTCGTCAGAAGGTCATCCAAGCTATACAGCTCGATGGCTTGAAGATTAGCGAAGCAAGTCTTCTGTTCAACATTAGTCGCAACACCATCAACCTATGGCTAAAGCGACAAGACCAAACTGGGAATTTTGAAGCATTGCCCAATCAACCCCCCGGCAATGGTCACAAGATCACCGATTGGGAAAAATTCCGCGAGTTTGCGTCTGAGCATGGGGATAAAACCCAAGTGGAGATGGCAAAACTTTGGGATGGGGAGATTAGCGATCGCACCATATCACGGGCTTTGAAAAAAATTGGCTTTACTCGAAAAAAAAGACCTATGGCTACCGCGAACGGGATGAAGGCAAACGGCAAGCATTTTTAGCCGAATTGTCTACCCTACCTCCGGACAAGATTGTTTATCTTGATGAATCTGGAATGGATAACCGAGACCAGTATGATTATGCCTGGAATGAACGAGGGCAACGTTTCCATGCACTCAAATCAGGGCGGCGCCAGGGTCGGGTGAATAGGATTGCCGCCCTATGCTCTTCAAACTTGATAGCCCCTTTTACAGTCGTTGGCGCGTGTAATCGAACAGTGTTTGAAACCTGGCTGGAAAGTTGTTTGGTTCCCGTACTTGAAGCAGGACAGGTGGTGGTGATGGATAATGCTACCTTCCATAAGGGCGGGAGGATTGAGCAACTGATTCAAAATGCGGGGTGTAAACTGCTGTACCTACCACCCTATTCACCAGACCTCAACAAAATTGAAAAATGTTGGTCTTGGCTCAAGAGTCAGATTCGCAAACACCTCGCTCAGTTTGATTGCTTACGAGATGCGATCGAAGATGTATTGCGCTTGGCCTCCTAACCGCCTTGGCGGTTGCTATACGCCACCACCAAATTCGTAAAAAAGTTTTCAAAACTAGCATCAAGTTCGATCGACCCAAAATCTCATCCTGGCCCAGAATATTGAGATTTCTACAAAACTCGCACCAAAGACATCTTCAACAATTCTTGTGGGAAATAGGGGTTAAGCATCCTGCAGGCCCAAGACGAGCTTTTGTGTAGATGACTAATAACTCCCCAAAAAACTAAAGCCCTTTTCCGTTGTTGCGGGAAAAGAGCTTTAATTTATTATTAACCTGGCACTGAGCTATTTTACCGGGCAGTGACCCGCCGAGTATCTTCGCCATAGCAACGTTTAACAACCGAGTTCGGGATGGATCGGAGTGGTTCCATTACATCATAAGCACCAGGAAAGCTTTGAAAACTTTTAATCCTGTGTCTGCGTTCGGCTTAATGTTAAGCTTGATGCGCTGCATCTTTTTCGCTCTACTTAATTACTGTATCAAGTTTCCCCTAGTCTGTCAACCCCAAAGTCAAAAGTTTTTTTCGAGCGCCCGAAACCGCTGGAATTATCGGGGTTTGAGGTCTGGTTTGGGGGTGCGGCCGATCGACCTTTAACTCACAAATCCAAAAACGCCGCATCAGTTCCTTGCTCTGTGCGAATTTTCCCGTCCTTCTCAAACCACGCCACGACCTGCTTAACTGTTAATTGTCCGATCGGGATCTCGGTTTCTGTCGCAATTTGCCTCTCATGCCGCAAATACGCCACCAAATTCGTAAAAAAGTTTTCAAAACTAGCATCAAGTTCGATCGACCCAAAATCTGCTGCTGGCCCAGAATATGGAGATTTCTACAAAACTCGCACCAAAGACCTCTCCAACAATTCTTGTGGGGAGTAGGGGTTAGGCATCCTGCCGGCCCTAGACGAGCTTTTGTTTAGATGACTAATAACTCCCCAAAAAACTAAAGCCCTTTTCCGTTGTTGCGGGAAAAGAGCTTTAATTTATTATTAACCTGGCACTGAGCTATTTTACCGGGCAGTGACCCGCCGAGTATCTTCGCCATAGCAACGTTTAACAACCGAGTTCGGGATGGATCGGAGTGGTTCCATTACATCATAAGCACCAGGAAAGCTTTGAAAACTTTTAATCCTGTGTCTGCGTTAAGTCAGATGCGCTGCATCTCTTTCGCTCGACTTAATTACTCTATCAAGTTTCCCCCTGTCTGTCAACCCCTTTGGCAAAACTTTTTTTCGATCGCCCGAAACCGCTCGAATTATCGGGGTTTGAGGCCTGGTTTGAGGGTGCGAGCGATCGACCTTTAACTCAAAAATCTAAAAACGTCGCATGACACCCTGTTCTCTGCGAATCTTCCCATCCTTCACAAACCACGCTACGACCTGCTTAACTGTTAATTGCTCGATCGCCCTTTCGGCTTCTGTGACAATTTGCCTCTCATGCCACAAAGACGCCGCCACCAAATTCGTAAAAAACTTTTCAAAACTCGCATCAAGTTCGAGCGACCCAACATCTGTTCCTGGCCCAGAATATTGAGATTTCTACAAAACTCGCAGCAAAGACCTCTCCAACAATTCTTGTGGGGAGTAGGGGTTAGGCATCCTGTCGGCCCTAGACGAGCTTTTGTGTAGATGACTAATAACTCCCCAAAAAACTAAAGCCCTTTTCCGTTGTTGCGGGAAAAGAGCTTTAATTTATTATTAACCTGGCACTGAGCTATTTTACCGGGCAGTGACCCGCCGAGTATCTTCGCCATAGCAACGTTTAACAACCGAGTTCGGGATGGATCGGAGTGGTTCCATTACATCATAAGCACCAGGAAAGCTTTGAAAACTTTTAATCCTGTGTCTGCGTTAAGTCAGATGCGCTGCATCTCTTTCGCTCGACTTAATTACCTTATCAAGTTTTCCTTTGTCTGTCAACCCCTTTGGCAAAACTTTTTTTCGATCGCCCGAAACCGCTCGAATTATCGGGGTTTGAGACCTGGTTTGGGGGCGCGGACGATCGACCTTTAACTCACAAGTCCAAAAAAGCCGCCTCGGTTCCATGTTCTCTGCGAATTTTTCCGTCCTTCTCAAACCACGCCACGACCTGCTTAACTGTTAATTGTTCGATCGGGCTTTCAGCTTCTGCCGCCATTTGCCTCAAAGGCCGCAAAGACGCCACCACCAAATTCGTAAAAAAGTTTTCAAAACTAGCATCAAGTTCGATCGACCCTTTAATACTCTCATCATTCTTAATCCAATCCATCACCTGCCCATTAGTCACCTCAGCCACCGGCAAACCAGTCTCCCCAGAAATTTGCTTGAGCACCCTCAAAGCATAAATTGCCACCCGCGCCGAAAACTTTTCCTTGGACGACAGCAGCGCCATATCAACTTCGGCACACTCTTCCGGCTTTAAAAAATCTGCTAGCGGTTCCATATATTAAAATTTGGTAATTGCTAATCGGTAATTGGTAATCCCTGACATCCGTGACATCCGTTACACTCATCCGTTGCCGAACTTTCATCCGTTACATCCGTTAAATCCGTTATAAAATCCGTTGCCGAACTTCTTCCTTCTTCCTTGCAATCAAATAACCGCAGCGGTGTTCCCCATTAATAATCCAGTGAGTCCGCTCCACAATACAATCCGGCAAAACCGCTGCAAACATTTCCAACTCATTGCCACACACACTCGGAAAAGTTTCAGCAACATTAGAAATCGCGCAGTTGTGTTCCATCAACACAAATCTATCGCCCTTAACGTCGCGATCGCAGATCCCAACCTCTACAGATTCTACAGGATAACACTCAGCCATATAACCTTCAGCCCTGCGGAGTTCCACCAACTTAGTCACCCGTTCTTGCAGCGAACCCGCCCCCACTAGCCGCCGGTAGTCCGTAGCCTTGCGCTGCCACTGTTTTCGCAAGATAGTAATCACTTGCTCGCGGCCGACGGTTTCCGCCAAAGTATCCAGGAAGGAGACTGCAAAATCGCCGTAACGATTAGGGAATCGATCGCGCCCCAGACTGGTAAGCTCATAAATGTGCTGCGGCCGCCCCATCCCAGCCTGAACCGACTGATACTGAATCAGCCCCTCCGCTTCCAAATCCTTCAAATGACGGCGAATCGCCTGCGGGCTGATATCCAAGGACTCCGCCAACTCAAGAGCCGTCCCCTGCCCCCCCTTGAGCAAATATTCCAGGATGTCTTGTTTCGTGGAAGTCTGCTGAGTAGTCTCCATCATCTTCACAAAAAATTATTAATTTGACTTTGACAATATCACTATTGTTAATGTAGCTTAAAATATAGTAAAGCAACAAAATTGTTGTTTAACTTCCCAGAGCAGTCCAGCAGAACTCGCTCAAGCCCAGACAGGCATTGCCCCGTCTGCCATCCAGAGAGCATTATCTAGAACACTGAACACGCAAAATAATGAGTTCTACCACAGTCAAAACCTTAGTCAACCAGCCCTACAAATACGGTTTCGTCACCGACATCGAGTCAGACACCATCCCCCGCGGCTTGAGCGAAGATGTAGTGCGCCTGATTTCCGCCAAGAAAAACGAACCGGAATTCATGCTGCAATTCCGCCTCAAAGCATACCGGAAGTGGCTGACAATGACCGAACCCACCTGGCCCCACGTCAACTATCCCGCGATCGACTACCAACAAATTATCTACTATTCCGCGCCCAAACAAAAGCCCAAAAAGCTCAACAGCTTAGATGAAGTTGACCCGACACTGCTAGAAACCTTCGAGAAACTCGGCATTCCCCTCTCCGAACAAAAACGGCTCGGAAATGTCGCAGTTGACGCCGTTTTCGACAGCGTTTCAATTGCCACAACATTTAGAGAAAAGTTAGCCAAAGATGGTGTTATTTTCTGTTCCATTTCAGAAGCCGTCAAAGATTATCCCGAATTAATAGAAAAATATCTCGGCAGCGTCGTACCAGTCGGCGATAACTTTTTCGCAGCGCTCAACTCCGCCGTATTCAGCGACGGTTCCTTCGTTTACATTCCCAAAGGCGTCAAATGCCCGATGGAACTGTCAACCTATTTCCGCATCAACAACGGAGATTCCGGCCAGTTCGAGCGCACCTTAATTGTTGCAGAAGAAAACAGCTCAGTGTCTTACCTAGAAGGCTGCACCGCCCCCATGTTTGACACCAACCAACTGCACGCCGCCGTCGTGGAATTGGTAACAATGGACAATGCCGATATTAAATACTCCACAGTGCAAAATTGGTACGCCGGCGACGCCAACGGCAAAGGCGGCATTTACAACTTCGTGACTAAGCGCGGTTTGTGTCAAGGAGTCAATTCCAAGATTTCTTGGACGCAAGTAGAAACCGGTTCCGCGATTACTTGGAAATATCCGAGTTGCGTGTTAGTCGGCGACAACTCGGTGGGCGAATTCTACTCAGTAGCGCTGACAAACAACAAACAGCAAGCTGACACCGGCACCAAAATGATTCACGTTGGTAAAAATACTCGCAGCACCATTATTTCTAAGGGAATCTCTGCGGGTAATTCATCCAACAGCTATCGCGGCTTAGTGAAGATGGGGCCGAACGCTAAAGGCTCTCGCAATTACTCTCAGTGCGATTCGATGCTGATTGGCGACAACGCTCAAGCGAATACTTTCCCTTATATTCAAGTGCAGAACCACACTGCTAAAGTGGAACACGAAGCTTCTACTTCTAAAATTGGGGAAGAGCAATTGTTCTTCTTCGCACAGCGGGGAATTTCCGCAGAAAATGCTATTTCGATGATGATTAGCGGTTTCTGTAAAGATGTTTTCAATCAGTTACCGATGGAATTTGCAGCGGAAGC
Source organism: Microcoleus sp. B3-D2 (assembly GCF_036705345.1). Taxonomy (NCBI): domain Bacteria; kingdom Bacillati; phylum Cyanobacteriota; class Cyanophyceae; order Oscillatoriales; family Microcoleaceae; genus Microcoleus; species Microcoleus sp. B3-D2. The sequence continues at coordinate 14,773 of NZ_JAUBUG010000093.1, read as the reverse complement.
TGATAAGCTGTTGAGCCTGAAACTCGAAGGAAGTGTCGGATAATTTACCCTCGTTACCAGGTCGATCCTATTGCTGGCAACTTAACGTCAAAGCGAGCGTCCGGCAAGGGTTGAAACCCCTGCCTCAAAGCTAAAGTCCTCTAAAGAGGACTAATGAGTTTAAAAATTTTCTTCTCAGTCCTCTTCAGAGGACTTAAGCTTTGAGACAGGGAATTCATTCCCTGGCGGACTATCGGTTTCACGTTAAATTGTCACCAATAGACACAGCCTAGGAACGAGAAGAACGAGAAGAAAAAACTGTAAAGTGCATTGAGGAAAAGGACAAAAATAGATGATTGTAGAAAATAGTCAAGTGGTGCTATCCGTCCGCGATTTAACTGCGAATGTGGAAGACACCCAAATCCTTAAGGGTTTGAATCTGGAAATTAAATCGGGTGAAATTCACGCGATTATGGGCCCGAACGGTTCGGGAAAAAGCACTTTATCTAAGATATTAGCCGGCCATCCTGCTTATACGGTAACGGGCGGAGAAGTTACTTTTTTGGGTCAAAATTTGCTGGAATTAGCGCCGGAAGAACGCTCTTTGGCGGGCGTATTTTTGGCTTTCCAATATCCTTTAGAAATTCCCGGCGTTAGCAATCTGGATTTCTTGCGCGTGGCTTACAATTCTCACCGCAAACATCGCGGCTTGGAAGAATTGGATGCTTTTGATTTCCAAGATTTAATCGAGGAAAAGCTGGATATTGTCAAGATGAATGATTCTTTTTTAAGCCGCAGCGTTAATGAGGGTTTTTCCGGCGGCGAGAAAAAGCGGAATGAAATTTTACAAATGGCGTTGTTGGAACCAAAATTAGCTATTTTGGACGAGACTGATTCGGGTTTGGATATCGATGCTCTCAAGATAGTCGCCGGCGGTGTGAATCATTTGTCAAATGCTGAAAATTCGATGTTGGTGATTACTCACTATCAGCGGTTGCTGAATTACATTATTCCTGATTTTATTCACGTCATGGAAGCGGGCAGAATTATCTTGACTGGCCCGAAAGAGTTGGCGCTGGAATTGGAAGAGCGCGGTTATGACTGGGTTGTGGAAGAGGAAGCAGCAGGAGTAGGCGCGCGATGATGAATACGCAAGTTGCTAGTAGGGAAATGTTTTTGACTGATTTGGTGAATCAGTGCGGTAAGTTGGAGGCTGCTAATAGCAAAAGTTCTGATTTCGGGTTGGATGATTTGCGCGACATTGCGACTCAATACGTTTTGTCTGCAAGTTTTCCGACGGTGAGGGATGAGGAATGGCGGTTTACTGATTTGTCGCCGCTGTTAAAAATTCCTTTTAATGTGCCGCAGAGCAATCAGTCAGCAATTGCGCTGTCTGATATTATTATGCCCGTCAAAGACAAGGACGATTTACCATTAAGATTAGTCTTTGTCAACGGTGTTTATGCCCCGGATTTGTCAACGGTAAAACCGTCGGAATTTTACGCAGGTAATCTATCCAATGTACCGGAAAAATATCAAGGGCACATCAGCGATGTTTTGAGCAAGCACAGACAGCAAACTGAGGTGTTTACCGCGCTGAATATGGCGGGTTTAGCCGATTCTGCGGTGGTGTGCGTGCCGGCCAATATGTCGATCGACCTTCCGATTCACTTGCTGTTCCTGACAGCGCCCGGTGCATCTCCCACGATGTCCCAGCCGCACTGCTTGGTCATAGCTGAGCCTGGAAGCAATGTGACGCTGGTTGAGGATTACGCAACTATCGGTAATGTCGCTGCATTTACGAATGCTGTAACCGATGTTGTTGTCGGCGAAAACGCCACTGTGAATCACGTTCGGCTGCAGCGGGAAGGTGGGGAGGTTGTTCATATCGGCAAAAGTGCGATCGAGCAATCTCGCAATAGCCGTTATACTAGCCATGCTATCAGCTTGGGAGGCAAAATATCGCGGCACAATTTAGAAGTATTTCAGCGTGGCGAAGCCACTGAAACAACTTTAAATGGTTTAACCGTAGCTTTTGGCGAACAGTTATCAGACACTCACAGTTTAATCGATTTCAATCACCCCCACGGTACAAGCCGCCAATTGCACAAGTGCATTATCGGTAACAAAGCACGCGCTGTATTTAACGGCAAAGTTTTCGTTCGTAAAGCCGCACAATTGACAGATGCCGGACAATTGAGCCGGAATTTGTTGCTGTCGCCGAGAGCTCGCGTAGACACCAAACCGCAGTTAGAAATTGTGGCTGACAACGTTAAATGTTCCCACGGTGCAACTGTCAGCCAGTTAGAAGATGATGAACTTTTCTACTTGCAAAGTCGCGGTTTGGATTTAGAAAGAAGTCGCTATTTGCTAATCGATGCTTTTGCGGCGGAAATGCTCAATCAATTACCGATTCTTGGGGTGGCGAAAATGCTTTCAACCTGCGTCGCTATCCAAGGGTAACTCATAAAGATGAGGACACAGAGGACACAGCAGTGCTGTGTCCCTACAACATCTTGCACCATTTTTAACAGCCTGTAGGGGCGGGTTTTACGAATAATAATTGCCTCAAACCAACAATCTCGTAAACCCGCCCCCACCCAACGACAAATCACTAACTTCAAAAAATATGACACTTATTCAAGAAAAAACACTTGCATCAAAAGTTCGCGGCGACTTCCCTATTTTGAATGAAAAAGTTAACGGCAAACCGCTAGTTTATTTAGACAATGCAGCTACTTCTCAAAAACCCCTAGCTGTGCTCAACGCTTGGCGCGATTACTACGGACAATACAATGCAAACGTCCACCGGGGCGCCCACACTCTCAGCGCCAAAGCCACTGATGCTTACGAAGGTGCTAGAGACAAAGTTGCGGCGTTTGTAAATGCGGCGTCGCGGCAAGAAATTGTTTACACTCGCAACGCCACCGAAGCGATTAATTTGGTTGCTTATTCTTGGGGTTTGAGCAATCTGCAAGCCGGAGATGAAATTATCCTGTCGGTGATGGAACACCACAGCAATCTCGTTCCCTGGCAAATGATAGCTCAAAGAACAGGTGCGGTGCTGAAGTTTGTGGAGTTAACGGAAACTAACGAGTTTGATTTGGAACAGTTTAAAACCCTGATTTCCCATAAAACTAAATTGGTGTCAACCGTTCACGTTTCTAATACTTTGGGCTGCATCAGTCCAGTCAAAGAAATCTGCAAAATTGCCCACAGTTTCGGCGCAAGAGTTTTAATTGATGCTTGCCAAAGCGTGCCGCACATGATAGTAGACGTGCAAGCAATAGATTGCGATTGGCTGGTTGCTTCCGGTCACAAAATGTGCGCTCCGACTGGCATCGGTTTCCTGTACGGTAAACTGGACTTGCTCAGAGAAATGCCTCCGTTTTTCGGCGGCGGCGAGATGATTGCTGACGTGTTTCTCGATTATTCCACCTATGCCGATTTGCCGCACAAATTTGAAGCCGGCACGCCTGCAATCGGTGAGGCGATCGCCCTTGGTGCAGCAATCGATTATCTTAGTAACATTGGCATGGATAAGATTCACGCTTGCGAAGCTGAATTAACGGCTTATATGTTCCAACAATTGCGGCAAATTCCAGAAATCAAAATTTACGGCCCGCAGCCAGACAGCAACGGCGAAGGTAGGGCAGCTTTGGCGGCATTTACAGCCGGAGAAATTCACCCTCAAGACTTGTCTACGATGTTGGATCAGGAGGGAGTCGCGATTCGTTCCGGGCATCACTGCACGCAAGCTTTACACCGCTATTTGAACGTTTCATCTACTGCCAGAGCGAGTTTGTATTTTTACAATACTCGCGAGGAGATTGATGTGTTTGTGAAAGCGTTGAAAGAGACGATCGACTTTTTTGCTGGGATTATGGGGTAATTTGGTAGGGTGGGCATTTGCCCACCTTGTTAGAACATTGTTTGCCTTTGCCGAGCGGAATATCTCGTGAAAATAGTTGAGTATTATAGTTTAATAATACAACCACTAAAAAACATGAATCAATATCCTATTATCCTGATGCCCGATCCTGTTATTCAAGCTATGAATGGAGTTCCATTCACATGGAAATTTAGTGAACCAAAACCTTTACCTCCTAGTTATAAGCCCCAACCAATTGATGTACTTTTGTTTTTTTATAAATCTATCCCATTAATTATTCCTTTTGCAACTATTGGTCTGATTGCTAGTAGAAATATTATCATTAGTTTCTATATTTCTGTAGGTGGAATTTTGGTTACTGCCTTGAACTTCTGGCAACAACAAATGTATTACTTACGAACACTTAATCAATACAAGCAACAAATGCGCGATTATAAAGATTTGTTAGCAGAATGGCAAAAGCGTGAGATTCAGCATAAACGGCAGATAGCAGAATCCCAAAAACCTGAAAAAATAAAACAGTATCGCTATCAGATAATTAAAGACATTATCATAAAAACCGTCCCTCCTGAAGGTAGAATTGTCAGTACAAAGTCTCAGTGGCTTGAAAGTGAATTTTATAAGAACTTACAGCAATTATTTCAAGATAAAATTTATAACAATTTAATAATCCAAAAATCCCAGTCCTATCAACCTTACTGTATAGAAATTTCTTATTTTGATAAATTAACCAATTTACGTATTGATATAACAATTGATAAACCTTATCACTATGAAACCGGTGAGCCTAAAAATTACGAAGTGCTTGTCCAAGAAAATCAGCGCCATCAACTATTTTTAGAAAAAGGATGGATAGTCATTAGATTTGCTGAGGAGCAAGTTGTCTGTTGGCCACAAAGCTGTTGTCGGGTAATAGCGGAAGTAATCAATCAAATAATAGGTACACCAATTCCCGAGGAATTGACAACTGTAGAAACTTTACGACCTATCCCGCAATGGAATGAATTTGAAGCACGACAAATGGCACAGGAGCGCTATAGAGATAATTATTTAATTTAGCGATCGCTCTTTCTTCATCCGCGTTCATCCGCGTCTATCCGCCTGCATCTGCGGTAAAGAAAAAGACCGATCGCCCAACTAAAACTCCCTAATCTCAGGATGAACAAACTGATAACCAGCCGCCTTAATCTTTTGATTCGACACCCTCGCATTATAAGGCCGCACACTAGGACTTCCATCCCAAGAAACTTTAGGTAAATTATGAGCTTCAAAAATGCGATCGAGCAATTCGCGACTGGATAGCGACACATCCCCCACTAAATTGTAAATTCCCTGCAATCGATTTTCCAAAGCAAAAGTTAACCCCCCCACAATATCATCTCGATGCACCCAATTAGTAGCATCTTCTCCCCTACCAGGACGAGTGCTCCCAGCCCAGCCTCCAAAGATTTTAACTAATTCTCGCCCCGGCCCATAAATTCCACCCAAACGGAGAATGCAGACTTGAAGATTGGGACTAGATGCTGCTAATAAAACCCGTTCTGTTTCGGCGAGAATTTCACCGTTTGGATTAGCCGGCGCGACAGGTGAATCTTCATTTACCAATTCACCTTGGCGATCGCCATACACAGAATAAGTACCCGTATAAATAACCTGCTTTACTGTCGGTATCTGCTGTAAAACCGATACTAAAGTTGTCGCCGTATCTATATAACTTTCCCGATAAGTATGAGGATTTCGGGCACCGACGCACAGCATAACAGCATCTTGTTCTTGCAGTACAGAGGCTATCGCATCTTTGTCATTTCCCTTGAGCACGGCTACCCGCTGCGCGACACCCTCCAACTCAACTACTCGCGTCGCCGTCGTAGTTGTCGCCGTCACGGTACAATCAGATTTGTCGCGTAAATGTTTGGCTGTTGCAGTACCCACATAGCCGCAGCCGACGATCGCAACTTTCATAAAAAATTCTCCATTGTGTTATGCTCTCTAAAATTATTGCCGATTTCTGCAATCATGGCGCGCTGAGTTTTATGGTAAAATGCAAAGCATCGTTATCAATCGGAGTAGCATCGTGTCCGAGAGAGATATTTTTGCCACATCCTCAGAAACCGAACTTAAGGCTTTTTATGGTTCTTTGTTTGCGATGGCAGCCGGCGATGGTTCCGTTGATATTGACGAACTAGATTTGTTATTTAAAACCATAAATTTAGACAAATTTTCTGACTCTGCAAAGAATCAAATCCACTCCTACACAGCCAGTCCCCCATCACTCAGCGACTGTTTGCAAACACTCCGCCAGTCAGAAGAAACGCTGCGTTTGGGAGTCATGTATTTTTTAATCAACATTGCTTGGGCAAATAAGACGCTGCAGCGCGGAGAAAGCGAGGCGATCCAATCCGCCAAAAAACTGCTGGCGGTTTCCGACTTACAAATCCAAGCCATGCAGGAATTCATCGCAAACATGAAACAAATACAAAAGTCCGCGCCAACTAAAAATCAGGCATCGGCATCCTTCAAGTCTGGTGTTTCAGCGCTGAAAACTAATGGCATCTCTCTCGATTTGATCGACCCCAAAGGAACCACAACAAACCCGATCAACCCCAAAACTAACTATTCAGATGACAGTTTTTGGGCTAAACTTAAAAACTTTGCTTTAACCGCAGGAAGAGAAGTAGTGGAAAAAGCTTTAATTCTCTATTATACGGCTCAGAACCCAAACGTGCCTGCTTGGGCAAAAGGAGTTGTACTTGGAGCTTTGACATATTTTATATCTCCCGCCGATGCCATTCCCGATATATTAGTCGGCATCGGATTTACAGACGATTTGGGAGTATTGTTGGCGGCACTAGCTACTGTTTCAGTATACATTAATGCTGACACTAAAGAACAAGCAAAACAAAAAATGAAAGATTGGTTTTGCTAATCATATTATGTCCAATCGCTGGTATTGTGTGGGTCTGCATCGGAATAATATAATCTGAATAATATAGGAGTTTTCAATTACATGAAATAAAAGACACGGCAGTGCCGTGTCCCTATCCAATATCTTTAATTCACTCAACTGAAAACTTAATTATTGTGGATTCTCAGTCTTTAATCGGCTTGCCCTCTCGATTGACAATACGGCTTTCACCATCCTTAGCCGTGACATTTTCATAAACCCCTTCATCCCGCTTTACATACTTGCTGAAACCCGAATTTTTATAATCAGTGTCGGATGTCGGCTTCATCAATCTCGGAGCGCTCAGCAACCGACGTACCGGAGCATCTGCGGGAGTCTCCCCGGGTTCGCACTTAGCCAACTCGCACAGTTGACCCCAAGTCGAAACTTCCAGGTTCATGCTGTGCCAAACTTCTAACTGCTGGTTGTTTTCGGGACACAAATAATCGTATACAGGCATACTAAGAATCTCGTTTGCAACTACTAAAATTACTAATTGCACGGTTATTGAGAATATTATAGCTCAACATTACTAAGAATTCAAGCCCAACAATCAAACTTTACTATTTTTAACGGTTGTTGAAACCATAAATCAGCTATATTATTAACCCTGTGTGCTTGCTCCCGGATGCGATCGAGACGAAGCCCAAAAGTACGCTACCCTGAAATCCTCTGACTCGATCCAACGATCGCACGATCGACGGCTAGCAAATGCCCGCAAGACTTCCCTCACTGCTGTCACAGGATTGATCGTCATTTTCAGACTGTACGCCAATCACAGATTCTAAGTTTCAATTTTATTTATTTACTCACCAGCGAGGATTTACCGATGAGCGATTTCAAAGTTACGCCAGAAGTAGAGCTGAACACAGCTCAAATGTTGGAGCGATACCAACTGCAAGATGAGACAAATCTGCGGCGTTGGGCAAAACTGCACGGCATCAACAGCACTCGTGGTTTCTTCTATCCCAGTGAAGTAGATTTGATGGATCACGCTCACCACCATCTCTACAATTTGGGAATGAGCATTGCGGATTACCAAAGTCTTTTAGACCGACGCCGCAGCCATTCCCAGACACCGGGCGACCAAAATAAAACAGTAGCAAGTCAAGTTGCTGACGAAGCATACGATGCCATAGAAACGCTAACCGATCAGTATGCTGAAGCTATTGATTTAATGGGAGAACGTATAGCAGACCATTTCATCGATGAACTGGATTTATCTGTGATGAGGCACCTTTCTAAAAAAGTGCAAGAGCGGCGCACTCTCAACGGTCAAACCAAAAAGCCTAACCGTTTTCTCCAAGTGATTAAAGCCGTGTTGCAACCCAGCAGTGAAAATACGCTTCTGGTTCCCAAAAAAGAGAATGACTCTAGTTTAGAATTAGAACAGCATCATCGGCTCGGCTAGTCCCCGATTTTTTTGAAAGACTAAGAGAGTTTTTGTTCAATTTACTGGTCAATTTTACTGAAAAGCAGACCCGAACCCTCCCCTTTAAAAGGGGAGGCAGCAAGAGCTAAATTTTTTATATTATGAAACGGAATATAAAAAAATAAATTGAGATTTCCCAGAAGTCTAAATTACTTTTCAACTGATGTTGGGTTTCGCGACGGAACCAAACCTAATATAACTAGGGACAGATTGCGCGATCGCCAAAATTAGAGATAATATCTGCTGAATTGAACCTGTCAACCTCGCCCAAGGTAAAAAAATGATTAAATCCTGGATGGTAATTGGAGGCGTCGCCTTGATAGTAGCACTAGCAGCTAACTTAATCCCGCGCAGCGACATCCAATGGTTCAACCGGTTGCAGCGTCCGAGGTGGCTAGTATTTGAAAGAGCAATTCCCCTAATTTGGACAGTAATTTTTATTTGTGCAGCTTGGTCAGCAGTGATTGTTTGGGAAACAGAACCGGGAACTCAGGAGACTTGGCTGAGAATGGGTTTGTACCTGCTTTTAGAAATAGTAACTATGTCTTACACCTCGGTTATGTGCAAAGTTAGGAGCCTAAAAGTCGGCACAATAATCGGCGGAACGGGCGCTATTTTAAGCGTAATCCTAGCTTTAACTGTGTTGCAAGTTTCGGAGCCTGCCACCCTGTTATTGCTGCCTTACATACTTTGGAGTCCGATCGGCACTTACACCACTTGGGTCATGATGCACCTCAATCCGGCGGATGTTTAGGCTCTGGAATTAGTCATTTTAATGGGATTGCAAGCATCAGAAAAAAGCACTTTTTTTCGGTAGTATCTAGCTGCAACGCAGGTTTTAGCCAGCAAAGACTTGATGGGAATAATTGTACAGTTGCACAACTGGAAGCTTAGGATATCGGTAGCCCAAGCTGCATGAACCAAGTGTGCTTGTCTATGTAACCGCGTTGAAAATGGATTTTGCCATCAACAACATGAAAGAAGCCACAGCCTTGCAGCGTAAAACTTTTGCCAGTTGGTAGGTGGCCACCAAACTCACCTAGAAATGTGCCGCCACCAGTCCACTCGACGATCGCCCACTCGCCATCCTCAAACAGATTCTCAACGTGCGTGTAATTGTCGGGAAAGGCTTGGAAGAAGGTAACAAAACTCTCAAGCAATGCCTCACGCCCGTTGAGAGGATCGCCAAAGGCAACTTGATGGTTCTCTGCATCGTCGTGATAAAGCTCGATCAGGGCGTGAGGGTCACGAGCGTTATAAGCAGAAACCCAGTCTTCGAGAACTTGCTTGGGCGTTTTCATTTTTGGTTCTCTAATACAGATAAGTAAAGATATTAGTTAGCACCTTCTCACCCTCAAATTTACCGACTCGGAGGGCTGCTCGGAGGCTCAGTTTCCGGGGGATCGGGAGGGGGAGATTCAGCATCCGAAGGATTCAGCGACTCCTCCCAAACTTCGATTTGCGATCGAGCTTGCTCAAAAGCCCGAGTACCCGAGGGAATTTTTTTCAAAGTCGCGATCGCCCCAGCCAGATCCGACGACGACTGTTCCACACCAAGCGCCAAAATCCGCTGGCTCCACTCATCAATCGCCTCACTCGCCTGCCACCGGAGCGAACTCGACTCCGGCACCTGAAGGGCCAGCGCAATAGCCGTTTGCAGAGCCTCCGCAGTCCCCGCTCGGGCGGCCTGACGGGCGTTCTGCAAACCTTGCTCGCCCTCAAATTGAGCCTCCCAAGCCCGAATGTTCGATTGAGCTTCTTCATAAAGCACCCGTCCCGATCGAATCCGGCGGGCCATCTCAATTGCCTCCGCCAAATTGCCGCCTGCCGCTAGCTGCTGAGCTCTATCCAAAAACGGCTGGTCAACAAGCCGCTGTCTCCTCTCGATCCAAGCTTGAATTTTGGTTTGAGCTTCCACGTAAAGCGCCCTACCTCTAGCTATCCGAGAAGCTTGAGCCACAGCAGCCTCCAGAGAATTCGGATCGCCGGTACTCGCCAAATCGTTCGCTCTTTGTAAATACGGACTGTCTTCCAGCAGCTCGATTTGACGGCTCAAGCTGCTAATTTGACGGAGAGCTTCCTGGGAGCGGGGATTTGATTCCGGGACTGTTTGCAATTGGGCGATCGCAGCCCTCAAATCATTTACCCCTCCCGGCGCCGCCAGCCTGCTTGCCAAATCCAAAACTTTCACATCAGCCATTTCTTGCTGCCAGCGGCCGACTAAATTTTGAGCTTGTTTGTATAAAGGGCGGCCGGACTTCACCTTTTGAGCAATCTCGATCGCCTTGGAGAAACCCTCAACAGAGCCAGTCAAAGCCTGAGAAGTAGCATTCGCCAACTCATTAAAATCTTGTACTTGTTCCCTTAAATTTGCAGTGTCGGGAATCTTGTTAGCGATCGCGATCGCCTGCTGCCAATCGCCAGCCTGCAAGCGTTTTTGGGCGATCTCCAAAATTTTCTTGCTAAATTCCGCGATCGCCTTATTGGCAGCTTGATACAAATAACTCTTTTGACCAATTCCCTGAGCCAGCTTAATCCCCGTCACCAGATTGTCGAGACCTCCCTCCGAGGCTGTATTCCGGGCTTTGACCAACTTATTGCCCTCAGTCCGAGTCGCCTGAATTAGCTTAGTCAATTCCTCGTACTTAGTCGATTCCCAGAAAGTATTTCCCAAATCCAAAAGCAAAGTAGCTTGGCGGAAAGCCAGCGTCCACTCTTCCTTACGCAAGTGGTCTTCGGCCGTGCGGTAAATTTTCTCTGCATCGTTCCATATCGACTGCCACTTTTCAATCTGCTTTTCCACCGTCGGGTAAGCAGGAACGTTTTGAGGAACCTTCTTCGCTATCGCAATCGCCTCCTGCAGCTTTCCTTCTTGGAAACTAGCATTTCCCAGCCTGAGCATATCCTCCGACCACCGAGCGATTTGACCGTTAATTCTCGGCCGCAGCGGATGGTTTTGTGGCAAAGCATTCACTAATTCGATCGCCAACAGCAAATCATCTGCAGTCCGCTTGCTTGCTGCTTCTTGAGCGCAAAAAAAGCGATCGTTAGCAGAAGCCGTCGGCCAAAAAATCTTTGAGCAATTCGACTGCGAGGTCAGGTTGAGCAAAGACGCAATTGCCACAAACCCCATACCCACCGACAGCAGCAAACTCACCGCCAGCCAAAACTGCCACTTATTCGACCAGATCCGCCACAACTTCTGTGGCCCAGGCGGCTGCGAGTTTTCCCCAGACAAATTCGGCCGTAGTTCCAAATGCCCTCCCGGCAGTTTTCCCGAAGTAACCAGCTCTCGGAGCTCTTTAAGTCGTTCAGCCCGGTTTTTCCTTGCTGGTAACCGCACCAGCGACGAAGTATCCTTTGTTGACTCCAAGGATTCTGATGCAGACCAACGGCCTGGTGTTTTGCGATCTTGACTCATATCCTCACCACAAACAACAACCAGCCTGTCTTAATTATTTCAAAACAGCGATCGCTGCTATTGACTGCTCTATAGAATGTATTCATCACTTTTAAATACTCCAGCAGGCGAAAGACTACAAGAGACGATCGCCAAACCACAAAAATCAAAATTTTGTGATTAGGTAATTGATAATGGGTAATTGGCAATTGGTCAAGGCCTTCATCCCGACTCGCACTCATTATTGCCAATTACACATTATTGTCTCAAGAACCGGAGTTCGATCGCAAATCGCCGATCAGTTCTGCAAGTTGGTCGCTGTTAGCTTTGTAAACCTCGTTGCAGAAATGGCACGTAGCCTCAGCCCCGCCATCTTTTTCTATCATGTCTTGGAGTTCCGCTTCGCCCAACATTTTCAAAGCTCCCAAAACTCGATCGAACGAACAGCCGCAGTGAAACCGCACCATCTGAGTTTCCGGGAAAATTTCCAGGCCCATATCTCCCAGTAACTCTTCGAGAATCTGGGGCAGCGTTTTGCCCGATAGCAGCAGTGGCGTAAAGCCCGACAATTCAGCAACTCTAGATTCTAAAGTTTGCACCAATTTTTCGTCCGTTGCCGCCTTCGGCAGAACCTGCAACAGCACACCCCCAGACGCTTGTACCCCGCCCGCCCCCACAAACACCCCCAAAACCAGAGCCGAAGGCGTCTGTTCCGAGGTTGCCAAATAGTGAGTCAGATCGTCGCCAATTTCGCCGGAAACCAATTCTACCGTACTTGAGTAAGGGAAACCGTATCCAACGTCCCGCACCACGTACAAATAACCGTCACCTATTGCCCCGCCCACATCGAGTTTGCCTTTAGCATTGGGTGGCAGTTCCACTTCGGGATTGTCCACATAACCCCGAACTGTTCCATCGAGTCCCGCATCAATCAGAAGCCCGCCCAGCGGCCCATCTCCTTTGATGCGAATGTTGACTCTCGATTCGGGCCGCTTCATGCTGGAGGCGAGTAACAGCCCTGCCGACATCGTGCGCCCGAGGGCCGCTGTAGCCACGTAGGAGAGCTTGTGCCGCTGTCTTGCTTCTTCGGTAAGGCGGGTGGAAATGACGGCTACAGCGCGAATTCCGCCCTCTGCGGCTGTAGCGCGAATTAATTGATCGGCCATGAAAAACCTTACTTTGTCTTTTGATACCTTCTTGAACTATTTTAGAAGTTCTTGAAGGTTGTGGGAGAAGATAGCAGCAGTTGACTCGGCGGGCCTGTCCGTGCGATCGAACTTCAGAACTCGCCTCTGTTTTCTATAAAACCTCGATCCATCAACTATTTATTAACAAATACTCTGATTGATTCTTCCACTTAAATATTTATTTAATATGCCCGCAATAACGACTGCATTTATTTTCCATCATCTACCCGCTTCTCAGTCATTTTATAACAACTAATCACTAATGACTAACAACTAACAACTATAGCAATCCTCGCATCATTTGTGAATTTCTTACTCCCTCCCCTTTATAAGGGGAGGGCTGGGGTGGGGTAAAAAGTTTACGACTCATTTATGATTGCTATAACAACTAATGACTAAAGCTTATCTTGGCGCTAACCAGACGATTACCAAACCTTTACCTTGGCCGGCTAGAGTGAGATGCGTAGGTCTCAGACCAATGTTTTTTAGCTGGAAATAAGGGATATGCCACCAACATCCAAAGCACTTTTAGCGGAAATCCAGCATAACACAGGAGCGAGCCGAAACTTGCATTTTTATGCCAAGGGCGAAACCATTCCTATGATGCCGCACGGTCTTTGGCGAGTCTGTCAAGGTTTAGCACAACTGAGTACGCTTTATCCAACCGGGGAAGAAGGACTTTTGGGTTGGGTTGGACCTTCGATGTGCTTCGGTTTGTGGTTGACAAGCTTGCAGACTTACCGAGCTACGGCGACATCAGATATTTATTTGATGTGGTATTCTATGGTGGAAATCGAAGCTTCTCCTCAATTGGCTCACGAGTTGCTGCCTCAAATGGTACGGCGACTGCGGCAAATGGAAGCAATTTTAGCGATCGCCGGACAGCGGCGAGTAGATGACCGTTTGTATCAGCTACTGCTATTATTGCAACAGGAATTCGGTCAGCCTGTGGTTGAGGGAACTCGTTTGAATATCCGCTTGACACATCAAGATATTGCTAATGCGATTTGCACGACGCGGGTAACAGTAACTCGAATGCTGGGAAAATTGCAGCAGCAAGGGTTAATCAGTCGAGATGGCGATCGGCATTTAATTCTTAACAAAAATGTTTTTGCGTCCACGTCGGATTTGTTTGGCTGCAACCCTCAAGCAGTGTAGCAAGCGCCGAAAAAAATCTTATTCTGCTTCGCCAATCAGCGTAAACGCGGCCCAATCTTGCGGATTTGGGTGCATCTTCATTGTAATCAGCATTGCTTGCCGCAAAGCTTGAGCTTTATTCTGGTTTAGCTGTAACTGGCGATAGAATTCTGCCATTAATTCCGCTGTCGAATCATCGAATACTAACCACAAAGAAACGATAATACTGGAAACACCAGCACTAATTAAAGCACGAGATAACCCAAGCACACCATCACCTGTGAGTTTTCCTCTGCCAGTATTGCAAGCACTTAATACCACTAATTCAGCATTTAATTTTAAATCCAAAATTTCACTCGAAGTCAGCAATCCGTCATCATTTCCTGAGGGCGCAAGGGCGATCGCTCCCGGTAAATCTCGCCTCTTCACTTCATTGAGTAATCCGTGAGTTGCCAGATGAATAATCCGGGCTTTTAGCATCTGTTGAACAATCGATGCTTTAGTGGCTTGAGAACCTGTAATCGGTTTAGTATTCAGAAGTTGGGCAATTGTAATTGCTTCCTGTTCACTGCCCGGTAAGGGAGGTAATTGGCGCGGCGGGGTGCCAATTTTGGGCATGGTTGGATTGCCGACGACGAGGTTATTTTGGAGAGAAGGTTGTCGGACTTTTTGACGTGATTGGCGGGTTAGCTGCAAAATTTGAATTGCGGGAGCGGTGAGGATGGTATAGCAACCGCCAAGGCGGTTAGGATGCAAGGCGTAGGACATCTTCGATCGCATCACGTAAACAGTCAAACCGCTT
>NZ_JAUBUG010000092.1:0-23231 GCF_036705345.1 Microcoleus sp. B3-D2 | reverse complement strand
CAATTATGAGTTAGCTCTAGGGGGCTAAATTTAAAACTTCTGATTATAACATATATCTTTTTTGCAAGAGGTCTATTTTTTATTAAATGTTGCATAAAGATGCTATTGCTTTCTCATTTTTGTAAAATATTTTCCCTATTATTGCTGATAAATAAATCGAGCTTTTTACCCAAGCATCTCTACTTAATCCTATCAAAATTAAGGACGGAATAACAATGACTAAAAACTTACAATAAATGGCTGTTGCTGCTATTTTGGGATAGGGGGCGACCGCAGTCAAATCTGCAGAGGCTGCATCAGTGAAATTAACTTTTTTTCAGGACACCGACACTCCTGTAGCTGTAGGCTCTTTCAGCTATGATGAATCGACTCCTTATGAAGCTATTTTTCCGTCAAGAAGTGTGGGAACACCTCCTTTAGAAATTAAGGCCAGCGATAAATGGTTTCTAGTACAGGATTTTGCGGTAAATTTACTCGGGGTGTTGTGGAACTTGTCCCAGGCTACAGTTGGCGACAGGGGTACAAGGCTTTCACCTTTCTTGTGGGCACCGTTTGACCGACCTCAATTACAAGTTCTTACGGCAAGTTTTTCCCCTTTCGGTTCCGAAGAACCCAATCTGTCGGGAAATTGGGCATTTGGAAATATACGAACACCTCCAAATCTGGTCATATTTGGGAATAGCGACGGGCCAGGATCTAGAATGAGCTGGCTGCAAAATGGTTTCCAATCAAACGGAAGCTACCTCAAAAGCGGATATGTAATAGCAGAGGAAGTCAAGCCTTGCTCTGAAAACTCCGAGGCTGTTCCTGAACCTGGAACAATGCGAGGTTTAACTCTGGCAGCGGCTGGCTTGGGCTACGCCAAGAAAAAGTTTGGAGCATCCAAATTCTAAAATCGAAATGCGCCTACCTGCGCCCGAATGATAATTGCCGTGATATTGTCGTGACCGTTGCGTTTGTTACCCAGTTCAATCAACTGGGCAACTCCCTGGTCGAGATCGGCTTGGGGATTGAACAGAGGTTCGAGAGTGTTTTGCCAGTGAGTTTCCAACAAATCATTATCTGTCAAACCGTCGGAGGCCAAAATCAACAAAGTATCTTCGCACAAGTCTAAAAACTGCACGTCGGGCTTGAGAAAATTACTGTCTCGCGGGCCGATGGCTTGAGTTAGTTGATAGGCGTCTGGACGGGCATAAGCAGTTTCCGGGTCAACCCCGCGCTTGATTTCGCGCTGCCCTACTTCGTGGTCTGAGGTGATTTTTTCTAGGGTTTGTCCCTTTCTCAGTCGGTAGAGGCGGCTGTCGCCGACGTGGGCAACGGCGAATTTGGTGTCTTGAACTAAGACTGCGACTAGAGTTGTACCCATGCGGGCGCTGCCGGAGCGTCCGTCCTTTTGATTGATTTCAAAGATGGCTTTGTTGGCTAGCAGGACTCCCTCGCGGATGGTGTCTGCAGGAGGTAGCTGATTTTCCCAACTGGTTTGAAAAAATTCTCTGAGGGTTTCAGCGGCTAGTTGACTGGCTACTTCTCCCCTCTCGTGTCCGCCCATGCCGTCGCAGAGAATGTAAAGCCCTTTGGTTTGAAAGATGCGACCGAAGGAGCTTTCGAGTTTGTTGAGCTGAGTCCAGATGCTGAAGAAGTCTTCGTTGTGGTCGCGCGTGCGGCCAACATCGGTGAGACCTGCGTCTTCTAAGCTGTAAATCTGGACGGGCATGGGCTGGGTTAAGACCTCGCCAACGTCGGGGGGGGACTGGTCTGGGCTGCGGAAAGGCCCGCGCGTCGGGGTTAAGCTTGGTGAAGGTGCGGGTTGGAGTTCGAGGGGAACAGTTTCTAGGCGCGATCGCAATTCTTCGATTGTGTTAATCTCGCCTCTGTACATTTGTTGCAGCAGTTCGAGCAAGGCGCCAAACTGAGTGCGACTATCGGACTGGCTAAATATCACCTGCCACAGTTGCCCCAAATCTACCAATTGCAGGTTTGAGCCGGCGGGTTCGGGATAGAGGTATTGCAGCCGCAAAGAAGCCAAGGAAAAGGAAGAGTCGGGGTTAACTCGCAAATTTGTCAGTTCCAACAAGCTTTGCCGACAGCGCCAGGGTTCTAGGGCAGCCCACAGTTCTGTCATTTCGTGCAGCCAGTATAAAATTTGCTGGGTGGAAGTTTCGGGTTGAGTCCACCGTTCTACCAGCAGCGGCCATTGGGAGCAGTCTTCTAGCAGCAGCACTGCCTGTTCGTTGTCTGACCAGCTATCGTGAATGACTGGCAGGTTTTGAGAGAATTGCCACCGGAGTGCCAGATAAGGTTCAGCTATGCCTTGGCAAAGCTCTGCTAAGGCGGAATTGGTTGAATTTTCTCCGCGTTTGATTGCTGCGCTATAGGGGGATGTTCGTCTGGCGACGCTGGCAGAGTTGGCTGCTAGCATGGCTTTGAGGGGTGACATTTCCAGCGGCTGACAGTCCAATACTGTTACTGCTACTGTGTCTGAGCGTTTTCTCGGCGGCACGGTTTCTAGGAGTTGGTAGCGCTGCTGGGTGTCTAAATAAGCTCCTGCTTGCTGGGAAGGGATTAAATATTCTGAATTGGGGACGGGGAATTCTGGAGATGGAGGGGAGGTGTCAGCTATGTTTGGGCTGTCGGGGTTCTCGGTAGCTTCGTGGATTTGTTTAGGCTGTGGTGCTGCGGTTGTAAAATTCGGCTCAGATGGGGTTATTTCGCGCTCTGGTGCTGTAGTAGAGCTTTTTTCTGTTGTTGGAAAGGATGCTGGTGCGATCGCCCCCACGGCTACCACAGGGTCAATTTCTCTGCTGCTGAATTCGCCGTCGCTTGGCTGTGGAGAAGTTAGTTCGACGGCTATTGGGGGTGCGTCAGTGGTTATTTCTGTTTTAATGCTGTCTGTGATTGGTTCAGCAGAGTTTTGGGGCGATGTAGTTTGTGGAACGATGTCTGGTTTTTGCGGAAACTCGGCTGGAGGTAGGGTTGACTCGTCTGGCTCGACTGCTGGAAAATTCGATCGACCGCAGATAATGGCCCGCCACACTTGACCTGTTGCGACGCCGCAATTCTGACATTCTTTGGCGCTAAAAGCGACTTGGGCACCGCATTCGTGGCAAGGTTTGTAAATTAGGGAATTTCCGCATTGTTGACAAAACTTGTTTGGATTGGGATTTTCAAATTGGCAGCGGGGACAGAGAAGCATAGGGGTTTAAAATTGGAGATGGGCGATCGAGTTTGGCGGTGGGGAGTTTTGGGTTTTGGGCTGTGAGTTAGGAGTTATAAGTTTTGGGCCTGACTCGCAACGGATAACTCCCATGGCCCTATGCCTTATTTTATCGGGATGAATTCAGAACTCAGATATTTCTTAGAACTGAGATGTTGTCTCCGTGTCAGGAATAGGCCTGTTAAGCGACATCTACAAAAACCTCTCTCGCTTCACAGGCCAAAAAGCCCGCCCCACCGGCGCGAGCGAGCGCGGGCCCTACAATAAAAGTTATCTCATGGGCGGAACTGGCATCCTGCCTGTGCTTAACAATGGTGGCAGATATCAGTTAGAAGGGATTTGCTGTAGAATCTTCTTGGAAAACGGTCTCTCGGGCGATCGATTGAATTGTTGAGAGGGGTACTTCACAGAAATATTTCCGCCGGAATTGTTCTTCGGAGACTGCTGCTAGGAATTGCGCTGCAAAACGCGCGGCAATCGGGGAATTTGGCACTGAGAATTGAATGGATTGGCTATCTAATAAGGGTTTGGGCATTTGATCGGGCGCGTCTTGCTGCTGTGCGGTTTCGGGTTTTCTGGCGATGTGGAAAGCTCGATCGCGGTAATGGATTTGGAAACCGAGATATGTTAAGGTTTTGAACCCTAGTTGCAGCGATGTGTCGCTGATGCCGAGTTTTTGGCGGAGTTGCTGTCTGGTGACGGGTTTGTTGGTGCGGCTGAGGTATTTGGCGATGCCGATTAGCTGTTGGCAGATTTGCTGTGGGGGTAGGAGGGGGGGTAATGTGTAGGCGATCGCGAGTTTTTTCTGAGTGTACTGTGCTTGCCGAAACCAGATCCGCAGTTCGTCCCAGCTTGCGGGGCATTCTTTGAGGACGATCGAGTTTTCGCGATCGACCTTTTCGGAATTGTCAACTAGATTGTCGATCGGCATTGGAGATTCTAAGTTTGTGCTAGCGCCTAATAACTCATCATCGTTATTTCTATTGCGCCAGTCTACAATCCAATCTATTGGAGTCTGAGAATTTATTTGGTTGTCTTCCGTGCGTTCTTGCACTGATACGAGGCGCACTTCATACCGCGATTTGTAAGTATTAAAATCGAGTTCAACGGTGACATCGCAGCGGCCTTGGGGAACTTCATTTTGATTGTGTCCCCACCAAATGCCGGGAAATCCCGTATCGCTAGATTCGTCCTTAATTGTAAATTCTGTTTTGATATATTCTACTTTTTGCCCTTTCAAATCCTTAATTTTTTGATTCCACAGATTGTCAAACCAGCAGTTTTCAATCAGCAATTTTGGGGCGGGGTTACCCATACCGCAAGGTTCGAGCAATTTTAATTCTTGAAATAAGTCCTTGCCTAATTCGGAGACAGTAATTTTTAGGTCGGATTGAATGGGGGCGGCTGTTAAACTATCGGTGCTGTATTGTTGTCGCAGTTGCTGATTAACTGCATCGGTAAATAGGGGGATATTTTCAACGGGGAGACTCAATCCGGCGGCGAAGGGATGACCGCCAAATCTGTGCAATAAATGCGCTTGGTCTTTGACTAATTGGTAAAGGTCGATTTGATTGGCGGAACGGGCGGAACCCCTGGCAATTTTGGATGGGGAAAGTGTTGGTGATTCTGAATCTAAGAAGGAGGTAAATTGCATTTCCGGGGAATTTTCATTAATTTTTTCGCTTCCTTCTGTGCTGAATAAAATCACGGGGCGGCCGTATTCTTGGGCGATTTGTCCCGCTACTAATCCTAATACACCTACGGGCCATTGCGGGTCGCTGAGGACAATGACGCTAGTAGTTGAAAGGTCCAGTTTGGCGAGTTTGTTGGCGGCATCTTTGGCAACATCTTTTTGTAAAGATTTACGTCTGCTGTTGGCAATTTCGGTTAAATTTGCTAGTTCTTCGCAGCGTTTTTTGTCGCGGCTGGTGAGGAGTTCTACGCAGAAGCTTGCGTCACCTTGAATGCGGCTGACGGCGTTGATTCGGGGGCCGAGGCCGAAGGAAATGTCGGTTGGGCGATCGCCCGATCTTTTGCACAGTTCGAGCAATTTTGCAACTCCCGGGCGGGTGGGATTTGCGATTTGTTTTTGCAGTTGTTGGATGCCGATTTGTGCTAGATAGCGGCTGTCTCCTGTAAGTTGGACTAAATCGGCAATTAAGCCGATCGCTACTAATTCTAATAAATCTGTGAGCGGGCGCTGCGGAATATCCGGTAATGTGTGATATAGTGCTTCAACTAATTTGTAGGCTACTCCAACTCCAGAGAGGTTAAATAGTTGGTGGTTTGGGGGAAAGTAGCGGGGATTGATAATGGCTGTAGCTGGCGGGCGATCGTCTGGTAATGTATGATGGTCGGTAATAATTGTATCGATGTTTAAGCTGGTGGCATATTCGATTTCGGCGATGTTTGTACTGCCAGTATCACAGGTAATAATTAAGCTAATTCCAGATTTGGCTAAGGCATTTATTCCCGGAATGTTGAGTCCGTGAGATTCGGTTAAGCGGTTGGGAATGTAATAAATTAGTTGGTCGTTGTGAGCAAAAAATTCTCCCAGTCCGTCCCAAAGTACGGAAGTTGAGGTAATGCCGTCGGCGTCGAAGTCTCCCCAAATTGCGACTTTTTCGCCGCTGTTTCGTGCTTGCTGGATTCTTTCGATCGCCCAGTTCATTTCTAGTCCGAATTCAAAGGGACTTGCTGGTTGGTAAAGTTGGGGATTTAAGAAACCGGGTATTTGTTCGGGATTCTGAATTCCTCTATACCAGAGAAGTGCAGCGGCATAGTTTCCGGGGAGTTCTGGTGCATGGTTTCTGACAGCTTGGATCAGCCAAGCTGGGGGTTGGGGTAAGGGTTGATTTTGCCAGTTTTGAGGGGTTTCTGCCATTCGATTTTAGATTTTAGATTTTAGATTTTAGATTGTGACTACAGATGAATCTAGGGGCTTGTTTGTATGTTAAATAAAACTTAAGCGAGTCACTGGTTCCCCGGCTCTGCCTGGGAACCCATTTCCAGAGGCTGTGCCTCGCTTACGATCGGGAAAATTGGAGGCATAGCCTCCCTATCTGCGTTACTAGGCAGAGCCTAGTAACGAGTAAAATTTGGGGGGTTTGTTTATATATTAAATAAATATTTCGTCGATTATAGCAAGATTTGGTAGCCAATCCGTGGGAGTTTCTGCTGCAAGATTGGGTAAGAAAGCTGTGTTGTCTGTTGTGCGGTTGCAGCGAGTGGCAAATTGACAGGAATCGCAAAGATTGGAACTAATTTCTACTTGGGGTAAGAATTCGCCGCCTTCGGTATAGCGCTGTCGCCAGTCGGTTAGCTGCTGCAATAGGTGGGTTAAATCTTGTTTTGTGCGATCGTGTTCTGTTTTGCTGTAATAAAATGTGAGTTTTTGCGGCGGTTCTTCTCCTTGCAATTGTACGAACCAGTATGTCATGGAAACTTGTTCGGGGGAATAGTCGCTGGTTTCTACTAAGACGTATAAATAGAGGCGAGTTTGCCAACTTTCAGCTATCCATTTTGATTTTTGAGGGCGGGGATAGGTTTTCCAGTCGAGAATTTGGGCGGCGTTGGGTTCTGCTATTAGCAAGTCATAGATAACGGTGAATAGGTAGTCTTGGAAAATTAGGGTGCGGGGGTGTTCCGCTTGGCGAAAAATGTTGTCGCTATTTTCTGAATCGGCGAAAAGTTCGGGTGCGGCATTGATAAATGCTTCCACACAGCGTCCCAGTTCGGGGTCTTGTTGGATGATAAATTCAAGGGGAAGTCCGAGTTCTCGCTGCTGCATTAATAGGTGAAAGTGGCTTCCCCATGTGAGTTTTTCTTTGTGTTCTGGGGAGGCGGTGGTGGCGAGTAGTTCTAGGTAGCTGTGTTGGAATTTGCGGGGGCATTCTTCGAGGATTTTGAGTTGGGTTTGCGAGAGTCGGAGCATTTTTTTGGTGTGATATTGTGGGTTTGGGGTAGGGTTTTGTGATAGTAATTATTACAATAAAACACGGCGGTTGAAACCGCTACTATACAAACGAACTTTCTCTCGATTGAGACTAAAAAATAAAGATTTACGAGCGGTGTAGTCTGCCATTTGCTCGATGTCTTGAATTGCGGCTTGAGTAAGAAGAAATTGTGCAGTCATGCTTGTGATGAACTGTAGCGCGATCGCAGGTTGGTGCGAATTTGTGCGATTGCGATTGCACCGTCTACGACTTCACCACGTTGGGATGCTTGCTGGCCAATCACTGCGTCTCGTTGAAGTTCTTGCAGTCGTCCTTGATAAATGTCTTCTTGTTGTTCGAGGAGTTGAATGGCTGCGAGGATGACTTCGATCGCACTTTTGTATTTGCCAGTCGTGAGTTGACGCTGCACGAGGGCTTCGACTTCAGGTGACAAAACAATTTGCATGGCGCTTGAGAGGAGAAGTGTTGATTCTATTGTAGGCGATTCCCTACGGGATAGCTGCGCTCGTGCGTACTTCAGTTATATTGTTTTGGATTAACGGGCGATCTTAATTTACTCACAAATCATATAGCAAGCCTATATGATTTGTGAGAATTTACCATAACTGTGAAGCTTGGGGAAATCAAATATCTGATAATGAGTAACTAACTTAAATATATATAGCAATCCTGTATGAATTGTGAACAACTTGCATGGGTAATGCCCCCGTGTCTACCTTACTCTTAGAGGGGCAACCACGGGGGGTTAATCCTACTTTTAGTCTGGTTGCAAGTCAAAGACTACGACAAGCGTTGCTTGAGGCATCAGTTGACGCAGGCACAGCAAGTGTCCGTCAGCATCCGATCGACTGCGAAATCGCCCCACAATCGCCCGCTGCATACTGGGCATGAGTTTGGCGATCGCCCAAGGGTACAGCCGTTTTTGGTACGCGATCGCCCCAGGATTCGCTGCGAATCCCTGTTGATAACCGTTTTGTGGCATGATGGTTTAGTATCCTCTATGGGCTACAGGAAAGGGCGTTAGTAAGTCTCTTGCCGGAAATCGACTAACGCCTCTACTACTATGATTAAACACCAAACTCACCTCATGTGTCAATACTTGGCGCTAAATATTGACACTTACTATATTAAAAGGTTTATTCAGCTATGGATTTGAGAGCCTTGAGAGAACGTGCAGGGCTGACAATCTTAGACGTAGCACGGGAACTAGAATGCGCGGAGTCTTCTATTCGCAACTGGGAAAAAAGCCGAACCTTGCCAAAGATGGAAGTTTGGCAAGTATTCCGAATGCGAGATTTGTATCGATGTAGCGAAGCGGAGTTGGTGCTAGCTGTCAGAAAGTCAATGCCGACGGAAAAGAAAGAACAGACAAAACTGACGGAGTAACAATACTTATGCAGTCTTGAAATGTTTGTTAAAGTAATAGATTTTATTTTTTCAACCGCAGATGAACGCGGATAAACGCCGATGAAATTGCGATCGCACTTAATCACACATCACAAAATCACTGTTTTGTCAAGACAAAAACACTTTCTTTATTCCCCCGCCCAATCCGCAAATCCTTATCCAAATAAGTGATATCCAGCCATCCCTGCTGTTCGCGAGTATCCAGCCCGATATCTACAGCAGCGAACTTTTTCCCCGACTCAATCTCATTGATAAACTTAACCGGAGATTCATAGCCAATCAACCTGCTTAAACCGAAAATCGACCGCTCAAACTTGATCTGCACTCGGCGTTCGGAAGTTGCCTCAAATCTCGCCGCTACACTGACAATTCCTTCCAAATAAGGCAAGCCGTAAAGTTCGCCAATGTTGTAAACTTTAGATTCTTTGACGCGGATAGATTGATAAATTTGACCCAATTTCACCAAGGGAAAACTGTCAAGATTCAGCAGTTCGCGGCTGCTGGTGTACAATAACCGCCAATCACCATTTAAAAGCTCTGCAGCTTCGACAGGGCGCGGTGTGGGGTTGTAATCTTCCAATTGGGCGATCGCACTTAAAATCGCTTGTTTGTCGCTGGGACTCGCCAGCAAACCGCGATTCTTACCAGCAATTATCTCTAATAGTGCAGATTTTCTAAGCATAATTTTTTAAGAACGAAGAACACGGATTTTGACACGAATACACGGATTAATTATCGAACTTCAGGCAAAAGTCAGACCGATCTTTTCTTCAGTCTCAAGCGAGAGGGACGAAATTTTGTGTAGTAGCAATTTTAATCGCCGAGTCCGCAGACTATTAACAACTAATAACTAAGATACCAAATTTCACCAGATAGAGCAGAGTCCGATACAGGGCTGCTAATTCTTGGTCGTTTTTGGTATAACGCCTGAGAACTTCTCCAACGCTGACAGCACCCTTTTGCTCGATCGCATCCAATATCTCTATCTGAATGTTAACAGAGATTCTTCTGTCCTGACCGAAGTTGGTAAACCAAATTGTTTGCAACTCTGTCAGAAGTTCTGGTGTGGCGATCGCACCCAGACTCAGCATCATCTCATTGCTTAAACTTCTAGTCGCATAATTACCTAATACCCGAAACGGATCGTCGCCTAGGGGATAAGGCGGCTTCCCGGGTTTTAAAGGTGCTGACTCCGGTGCCGCAAGGCGAATCTCTGCTAATTCCTGCCACAATTGTTCGTAAGCAGCAATTACTACTTTCCAATCATAAATTTCCCTCGCCCTTTGTCTCGCATTTTCCCCCATCCGCTTTCTCAATTCGGGGTTTTCAATTAATTGGCACAATGCCAGGGTGCAAGCATCAATGTCAACTGCTGTGGCGAGGGAAGTGTGACCCATGTAAGTCGGCCAATTTAAGCTGCCGTCAAGATAATTTAGGGCTAAATCTAAACAAGATTCCGGGGGCGGGATGAGTGTGGGAATGCGGAAGCCGTCTATTTCGTGGCGTACAGATTCTTTGTATCCGTTCCAATCGGAGACTATGGCCGGCAGTCCGTTCGCCATGGCTTCTATTGGTGTCAGTCCGAAGGATTCTTGAATGTTGTCGGACAGCGAAATGAAAATGTCGGCTGCAGACCAAATATTTATTCTAATTTCGGGCTGTCTCCCATCTAAAAAAATAGCATTCACCGACGGACAAAATATTTGTGCGCTATTTTTAAAGTCGGGTTCTTCTCTCGGATCTTCGATCCAACCGGCTTGAATTAAGTGGATCTTGGCTTTTGTCTGTTGTGATGCCCGTTCTAGGGCGATGTACATGGGTACCGGATGAGCTTTTGCAGAAAAAGTCAATCGACCGACAAATAACACAACAATATCTTCGGGAGAAATGCCGAATTCTTGTCGCAGTTGGCGGCGACTATTAACTGCTTCCACACCCTGCGGAAACGCGCTGCAATCGACTCCTAGGGGAATAACGGGGAATTTAACCAAAATTTCCGGTTTACCGCCGTTCCGCTGGGCTAAATATTCAGACCACTCCCTCATAACTCCTTCTACTGCTGTTTTCACGGCTGCAGAGGTGCAGATCAGGGCGTCCCAAGGCTGCATGGGTGCGGTTATCAAATCGCCGATCGCCTCCATGATGTATTTTGTACCGATCGTGTGAGTAACGCCGCAAACGCTGTAGGCCCGCTGATCGACAAATCTGCGCGCCCACACCATCTGCGACAAAACCGGATCGGGTCGGTAAATTGTGCCCGGTTGAGATAGCAAATCCGGTCGTTCCATGGGAATCCAGCGAACTTTCCGAGGTTTTTGCAGCCAAGGTTGGATGTGCGAACAAAACTCCTTAAAGGTTGTTGCGCTATCGGCGCAACAGTAGAGAGAGTCAGCGGTTCCGTGTTGGACTAAGCTTTTGAGAAACCCTTCTCCGGCTGAATGACGCCCCAGAAGTTTTTTCCCTCCGGTGTGGTAACCCTCTTTGTTGTATAAAACCGCTGCCGTTATATCCATTCTGAGATTTATTGCTTGAGAGTTGACTGAAGAAGCCAGAGGGCATTCGGGCTAAGGCTTTGATGAAAAACCAGGAGACTGTTGTGAATCAACCCCTTGCCGTTAGCGAAGCTTGCAGAATAGGATCGCCGCGTGTCCCGCGATATCTTAAAGACGATCGTCTCGGATTAAAATGCTTAGGGCTAAAGAAGGATTGGCAAGAGCGGATTTTAGTGTTATCCTGACGCCCATGCTGGGGGGCGATCGCCTTTTGGGTCTCCCATCTTATCCGATCCGGAACCAAACAGTGCCTGTGGTATAATGCTTTAGCCTTGCTAAATGCCCGATTGGCAAGTGCTCGATCGAAGCAGCAGCCCGTCGGCAAAACGTTACCTCCACTCGATCGCGTCTTTGTCTTTAAAAACCAAGAATCATGTACAACCCATCTCTGCGTCAAATACCTCGCCACTTGCCTGCGGATGTAATTCCATTAAAGCAGCAATCTTCTCTTTTAGACTGGTTGGAATCTAACAATCGCCTGTTAGCAAGGGATGTCCAAGAACCCGACTATCTGCACGAAGAAGAAATTTCTGAACTTATGGCAGTTGACGACAGTCCTTACGATGATTTAGAAGATGAAGTAGAAGATGATGTGAGTGTAGGGGAAGAATAACTGGTAGAAGGGTGAAGGAATCAACCGGAAACAGGGAAGAAAAACTAAGAGATTTCTCAGTCTCCTGTATCGCACCCTATTCCCCAATTTTCAATTGCTTATTCTCAAATAGTGTGTGGTGAGGAGTGTTATGGATAACTTTGTGGATGAGAAAATCCCTTTTACTATGCCTTTCAAACTTACAGGCAGGAATTTATTCCTGCTGCTGAGTTTGGGGCTCGGCATTGTAGCGATCGGTTTAGATGTAGCAGCGGGTAGACTTTTAAATACGCCTGCATCGCTATTTATGCCACTAGCTGTTTGTGCTGTAGTTGCATCGGGTGTGGGCTGTGTAGTTGTGCCTTTACTCCAGCAACTAAAAGCAGGACAAATAATTCGCGAAGACGGCCCCCAAGCTCATTTAAAAAAGGCGGGAACGCCGACAATGGGAGGCATCTTTTTTGTGCCAGCAGGAGTCGCAGTAGCTTTGCTTTGGTCTAGATTTAACTCAGATGTTGTTGCCGTATCGGCTTTAACTTTAGCTTACGGTTTCATCGGCTGGATAGACGACTGGCAAATTCTGCGCCTCAAGTCGAATAAAGGTATTTCACCTCGGATGAAATTGGCTTTGCAAATAGGTTTTGCAGCTCTATTTTGTCTGTGGCTGATGTTCCGCGAACCAGGTATTTCTACGAGCATTGCTTTGCCTTTCGGTTGGGTATTGCCTTTAGGTTTTCTGTTTTGGCCGCTGGCGGGTTTTGTGCTGGTAGCTGAAAGCAACGCTACTAATATTACTGACGGCGTTGACGGATTGATGGGCGGTTTGGGCGCGATCGCACTTTTGGGATTAGGCGCATCTGTAGCCTCAACTTCGCCAGAATTAATGATATTTTGCGCCTGCACCAGCGGCAGTTGTCTCGGTTTTTTAGCACACAACCGCAATCCAGCCAAGGTGTTTATGGGCGATACAGGTGCTTTAGCTTTGGGCGGTGCCTTGGGTGCGGTAGCTTTATTAACAAATAGCCTTTGGATATTATTAATTATCAGCGGGATTTTCTTTATTGAAACGCTGTCAGTAATTGCTCAAGTAGGTTATTACAAAGCTACAAAAGGGCCTGATGGAATCGGCAAGCGTCTGTTAAGAATGGCTCCACTCCACCATCATCTAGAACTGTGCGGCTGGTTGGAAACTCAGGTTGTGGGAATCTTTTATTTAACTAACGGGGTGTTAGTTTTAATGATTTTGATGTTGACGGGGAACAGTTGAGAACGGATTGGGTGACAGGTTGCACAGGGGATGTAAGAGATATTTTCTACTATTGGAAAGAAACAGGCAAGATGCCTGTTCCACAAGAACTGAATGCAGTTGTGGAACAGGCATCTTGCCTGTTTAAGGGTCCGAAGTTATAAGTTTGACAAGTTATATCCCCGTTAATGCAATGGAACTTAATAACGCTTTTTAATTATTTGAAGAACCGCCAAGACGCTTATAGGACAAAGTAAGAACTAAATTTGCTTATTTATCTTCCTTAGCGTCCTTAGCACCTTCGCGGTTCTTTTAATCTTACTCAATATTAGTTATGCTATCGTTTACGGTTGTTTGTGAATGACTAAAACGTTTTTACCGGAGGTTTCGGTGGTTGTGCCTGTTTACAACGGCGAGAAGGATTTGCCGGAGTTGATCGAGTGCCTGCGATCACAAACTTATCCGCCACACAGAGTAGAATATCTCTTAGTAGACAACAAAAGTCGCGATCGCACTTCAACCATCCTCCAAACAGCAGCCTCTAACCCCCCCTCACTCCCCCCTTTGGTAAAGGGAGGAAGCAATTTCAATGAAATAACCATTCGCCACCTCACTGAAAATCAGATTCAAAGTTCCTACGCCGCCCGCAATCAAGGAATTCGCGCATCCACAGGCGAAATCATTGCATTTACCGATGCAGACTGTCGCCCGGAATCTGGCTGGCTGGAAAATTTAGTTAAGCCATTTGTTGACTTAGAAGTAGGAATTAGCGCTGGGGAAATACTCGCATTGCCCGGTAAAACTATTTTAGAACAGCACGCCGATCGCCAAAATACTTTATCTCAAAAACATACTCTCGCTCATCCTTTTTGTCCCTACGGTCAAACCGCCAACTTAGCTGTAAGGAGGCTAGTTTTACAACAAATAGGATTATTTCGCCCTTACCTCACCAGTGGCGGCGATGCTGACTTGTGTTGGCGGATTTTGCGGGAAACATCCTATAAAATGTATTTTGCCGAAAATGCGATCGTCCGACACCGCCACCGTTCCACCATAAAACAGTTGCAAAGTCAATGGTATCGGTACGGCGAATCTAATAAATATTTGCACGAACTCCACGGTGTCGATTTGATGCGAGAATTCACAACAGGGGAATATTTTTACCGGCTGGCTAGGTGGCTGTTAAAGGAATTTCCGGTTGCTGCTGCCAAAAGTGCGTTAGCGAAGCCCTCGAAGAGGATCGCCCGAGCCGATCTGGTAGATTTGTTTAATACGCCGATCGGTCTTTTGAATGTTAGGGCAAGGTCGATGGGACAGCGCCAAGCCAAACTGCCCGAATCAGCTTGGGACATTGAGCGGTTTTAAACTTTTAGAGCATCAGGCTTTCAGGGGCGGGCTCTCCTGCCCACCCCCTACTCCCCACAAAAAAATTGAACTATGAGTGGAACAAGCCGGAAAGCCTCTTCTAAATAAGGCTTTCACGGGCGGGATCTCCTCCCCAACCCTTACTCCCCACAAAAAAAATTGAACTATGAGTGGAACAGGCTTTCGGGCCTGTTCATCAAAATGGTGCAAGATGTGCGACCGACAAATATTCTTTTGTAGACAATCCCCCCCCTATAAATACCTATAAGTGAAATTTATTGATTCATATAGATATGCTGAATCAGAAATATGAAAATTTAACGTAATGCTTAATATAAAATTAATAAGTCGATTCTGAAGCGCTCGGTTTGACGACGGGAACCAACTCAGAGGCAAACCCCCAAATTTTCTTTACTTCTGCCTTCTGGCTTTTGAGTGCTGTCGTCAGCGCGATCGGAATTATTCTCATAATTTTAAATTTTTGTAACCTTTACAGGTAATGCCAATGGATCAAATATTAGTCCAGACCGTTTGGTTTATACCTTGCTATCCACTTATCGGCGGAGTTCTGTCGATGCTGTGGTTTCCGGCAGTTACCCGCCGCACGGGGCCAAGACCATCCGGTTACGTGAACGCCATATTAACCTTGTTCGCTTTCTTACACGGCGTCATCGCCCTCACAGCTATCTGGAACCAACCGGCCGGGCATCAGTTCATTCCCTGGCTGAATGTAGCAGGTTTAGACTTAACCATTCCGATTGAAATCTCTGCTGTCACCGTCGGGGCGACAGTTTTGATTACCGGACTGAACTTGCTGGCGCAGGTTTATGCTTTCGGTTACATGGAAATGGACTGGGGCTGGGCTCGGTTCTTTTCTCTGATGGGGCTGTTTGAAGCGGGGATGTGCGGCTTGGTACTGTGCAACTCCCTGTTCTTCAGCTACATGATTTTGGAAGTTCTCACCTTGGGTACTTACCTGCTAGTCGGGCTGTGGTTCAATCAGTCTTTGGTGGTGACAGGAGCCCGCGACGCTTTCTTAACCAAGCGCGTGGGAGATTTATTCCTGCTGATGGGAGTAGTTGCGATTCTGCCGCTGGCTGGAACTTGGAATTTTGACGAGTTGGCTGTTTGGGCCCAGACTGCAAAGCTTGACCCCACTGTAGCGACACTGCTGACTTTAGCTTTGATTGCCGGCCCGATGGGTAAGTGTGCTCAGTTTCCCTTGCACCTGTGGCTAGATGAGGCGATGGAAGGCCCGCTGCCGGCGACGATTTTGCGGAACACCGTAGTTGTGGAAACTGGTGCTTGGATATTAATTAAGTTGCAACCGGTGATTGCTTTGTCGCCGATTGGGATGACGGCAACTATTGCTGTGGGTGCTGCGACGGCGGTGGGTGCTTCATTAATTGCGATCGCCCAAATTGACATTAAGCGCACGCTTTCCTATATAGTCAGCTCTTACATGGGCTTAGTATTTATCGCCGTCGGTACCGAACAAGCCCAGACAGCCCTGACATTGATATTTGCCTACACCTTCGCAATGGGTTTGCTGGTGATGAGCATCGGTTCGGTAGTTTGGAACAGCATCACTCAGGATGTCCGAGCTCTCGGCGGTTTGTGGGGAAAGCGGCCAATATCAGCGATATCGTTTATTGTCGGTAGCGCTGGATTGGTGGGACTGCCGCCCTTCGGCTGTTTCTGGGCTTTAGAAGACTTCACATCCGGGCTTTGGCAAACTCACCCTTTCTTGTTAGGAATAGTGCTGTTTGTAAACGGCGTCACTGCTTTTGGCTTGGTGCGCGTCTTCGGTTTAGTTTTCGGCGGCAAACCAAAGCAAATGACCGAACGTTCGCCGGAAGTTCACTGGCCTTTTATCTTGCCGATGACTGTTTTAATGGGCTTTACTTTGCACGTTCCGCACTTGCTGGCGACGTGGCAGGTCTTGCCTGGGGCAAGTTTTAATTATACCGCCACTGCACTGCTAGTTTTCTCAACAGCGATCGGCATCGGTGCAGGAGCATTTGTTTACCTGAACGAGAAATGGGAAAAACCGGTGCGAATCGGTTCTCAAGCCCTGCAAGACTTTTTTGCTTACGACTTTTACACCGCCAAACTTTACCGCGTGACAGTGATATTTGCAGTTGGTTTGGTTTCGCAAATCATCTCCTGGGTCGATCGCAATATTGTTGACGGATTCGTGAACTTAATCGGTTTTGCAACGGTTTTCGGCGGGCAGAGCCTCAAATACAACGTTACGGGTCAAACTCAGTTTTACGCCCTGACAATTCTGTTGGGAGTAGCACTTTTGGGACTGCTGGTAAGCTGGCCTTTGCTAGCTCGATTGTCGCTGATTGTGGGCGGGTAAAGAAATATAAGGTTGAAGATTTTAGGTGACAGTTTTAATCTAAAATCTTAAAAACATGAAGTCTTGAACAAAGATTTCAAACTAGATACAACAAGGCAACATCAATGAACTCAAATAACAGCAAATTCAATCTTTCCCGGCGCAATTCACTCAAATTTGTCGCAGGAGCCATTGGTACAGGGATACTCGCAGCACGAGCAGGCGCTGATTTGGCTGCACCCGAACCAGCAATTGCTCAAGCTGACTTGACTCCCGATGCAGCTCTCCAAAAGTTAATCGACGGAAACAAACGGTTTGTTGACAGCAAACGCCAAAGTCCCAACCAAGACTTACCTCGCCTTCTCGAAGTTGCCGTAGCTCAAAAACCCTTTGCTGCTATTCTCGGCTGTGCAGATTCCCGCTTTCCTTCCGAAATTATCTTCGATCAAGGATTGGGAGATTTATTTGTCTGTCGCGTGGCCGGAAATGTTGCTACTCCCGAAGAAATTGGCAGCCTGGAATTTGGCACGCTGGTATTGGGAGCAAAAGTGCTTGTGGTAATCGGGCATAAACGTTGCGGTGCGGTAGACGCAACCATTAAAGGAGCTCAAGTTCCCGGTCAGATTGGCAGTTTGCTCGACGCCATTAAGCCTGCTGTAGAAAGCTCGAAAAACCAAACGGGCGACAAGCTAGAAAATGCTTCAAAAGCCAATGTTGTGCTCCAAGCTAACAAGTTGAAAGCCTCTCCAGTTATCTCTAAGTTAATTGCGGAGAATAAACTGAAAGTTGTGGGTGGGTATTACGATTTAGACACGGGCCGAGTCACTATTCTTTCTGAGTCGTGATGAAATTTGGAATTGATAATTGGGAAAAAGTTTAACATCTAAACTCTCAAATTATCAAATACAAGAGGCTGCAAAATAGATTGTTCACTCTTCACTCTTCACTTCACACATTATGCTTAGTGCCTTGCTCTGGTTGCCCGCGTTGGGCGCTGCGGTAGTCGGGTTCCTGCCCGGAAATATCAATGGAATGCGTCTGCGTTCAATAGCCTCGGCTTTTGCGGCAGCTATTTTCATTTTGAATATCTGGCTGTTGACTCAATTCGATCCAGCCAATTCGGGACTGCAATTTCAAGAATATTTGCCTTGGATTCCACAATTAGGTTTGAGCTACAACTTGGGCATTGACGGCTTGTCCTTGCCGCTGCTGGTTTTAAGTGCTTTGCTGACGCTATTAGTCATTTACGGCACTGGCGAAAAGATGGAGCGCCCCCAGCTTTACTACGCTTTGATTTTGCTAATCAATGCTGGTATTGCCGGAGCTTTGATGTCTCAAAATTTGCTGCTGTTTGTACTGTTTTACGAAGTAGAATTAATTCCTTTTTACCTGTTGATTGCGATTTGGGGCGGAAAGCAGCGAGAATACGCTGCCATGAAGTTTTTGATCTACACGGCTGTTTCGGGACTTTTAGTGCTAGCAGCATTTTTGGGTGTTGCTTGGCTGAGTGGGTCTTTAAATTTCGATTACACTGCGATTACCACTCAAGAATTGCCGATAAATTTGCAGTTAATCCTGCTAACAATTTTGCTAATTGGGTTGGGAATTAAAATTCCTTTAGTGCCGCTGCACACTTGGCTGCCGGATGCTTACGTCGAAGCTTCGCCAGCAACAGCCATTTTGCTGGGAGGGATTCTGGCGAAGTTGGGAACTTACGGTTTAGTGCGGTTCGGCCTGCAGATGTTTCCCGAAACTTGGTCGATTATAGCTCCCGCTTTAGCGATTATCGGGACTGTGAGCGTGATGTACGGTGCTTTGAGCGCGATCGCCCAAAAAGACATCAAGCGCATGGTAGCCTATAGTTCGATCGGACATATGGGCTACATCCTCGTTGCCTGCGCGGCGGGTACGAAGCTGGCATTAATCGGTGCTGTCGGGCAAATGGTAAGCCACGGCTTAATTTTAGCTTTGCTGTTTTATTTGGTAGGTATCATCGAAACCAAAGTTGGCACGCGGGATTTGGACGTACTCAACGGCTTGATGAACCCGATGCGGGGTTTACCCACGGCCAGTTCCCTGTTAGTTTTGGGCGGCATGGCAAGCGCCGGAATTCCGGGTTTGGTGGGTTTTGTTGCTGAATTTTTAGTGTTTCAAGGCAGTTTCTCGATCTTTCCAATTCCAACTTTACTGTGCATTTTAGCTTCTGGTTTAACAGCAGTTTACTTTGTGATTCTGCTCAACCGCACTTGTTTTGGGAAGTTGGACAATGCCACGGCTTACTACCCTCCTGTTACGTTTGGTGAAAATATGCCGGCGCTGGTTTTGGCGGGCATCATTTTTGTTTTGGGGATTCAACCTGCTTGGCTGCTCAAGTGGAGCGAATCAACTACAAATGCGATCTTTGCTACTCTGCCAGCGGTCAGAAATACCCAAATAGCTATTAGCTATCCCCTAGAACAGTCGGCTATGCAAATCGCGTCTACACAAACGAAGTCCGCCTCTGCAGACTAACAATCTACTCGTTACCAGGCTCTGCCTGGTAACGCAGATCCGGAGGCTCTGCCTCCAACTTTACGGCTCGCGGGCCTGGATATCGGTTCCCAGGATCTTCCTGGAAGTTAAAGAATCGCAGCTTTTTGCAATAATTCAAAATATTTAGATTCACTCAATCAAAGGAAGAAACAATGGTACAAACCCCTAATAAACCAGCAACTAAACTACCTCCTTCCAAGCACCAATTTGCCGAAGTAATTCACAGGCTGGAAGCTGGCGGCGCGATGATTCCAGATACGCCGGAAAATCTGATGCAAATCATCGCTATCTGGAAAGCTTACGCAGTGCCGATGGATTTCTACTGGCGGGATTTGCTTTACATCGCCGAACGGGTATTTTTACACCCGCTTCCTTTCTTTAAATACTTCTTGCCGCAGGAGTATTTAGACTTGCAAAATCACTATGCAGGCGACGGTGCAGATTTGCGGATTTGGCGCGGGACTGGAAGTGTTCACCCGGAACTTTTGGAGTTCATGCAGAAGGGTGAAACGGGTAAAATGCCGCGGCTGTTTCACCATTTGTGGCACGATCGCATTAACATGGAATTTGCCGAAGAGTGCATGAGGTCAATGCTTTGGCACCGGGGTTTGTACGTGCCGACAAATCAATTCGATCCTTATTTGGACAGTGACGAATATAAGGCTAATGCCGATCGGGCAATTAAAGCTTACTTCAAAAAAAACCCGTTCATGCTGGGACTTCACAAAGCATTTCCAGAAATGTTTTTAGAACAGTGCCGCCAAATGTCTTATTACAGCAATCTCGGTTTATTCTGGGAAGTCATGGCGCCGGTGTTTTTTGAGGTTTCCGACTTGTACGACGAAGGGAAAATTACGACAGTCCCGCAGGCGATGGATTTCCTAGTAAATGGCATATTTGCGATCGCCGGTCGTCCGATTTACCACCACGTTCAAATCGACGGCGAAACCTACGAAATCATCCCGAAATCTAAAGGTTTCACTTGGCTTTACGAAGCAGCGTTACCTTACGTGGAAGCTGTATTTTATCGCACTTCGCCGTTCCGAGGCACCAAATCTTACAACGCTCAAGCTAAGGAAGTTCCTGACGATCAAAAAGACTTCCACTACGGAGTTTTGTATGCAGACAAATTCCCGGTAGGTACGGCGGGGATTCCGCCGACTTTGCTAGCACAAGATATGCTGCATTTCCTGCCGCCGTATTTGATGGATTTCTACAAACAGCGCTGTCGCGGCGAAGATGATATCCTTAATCAAATTGGGGTGACATTTCAGCGATCGATGTACTGCGTTACTTCGGCGGTGATTCAAGCTTTGCGGACTGCTCTTTTGTATCCTTTAGATGACCCAAATCCAAAGCATTTGAAGGCAAATCGAGCTTTCTTTGAGTCTCAAATCGATCGCTTCTGTCGCCCGGAATACGGCATGAAATATGCTGCGAAGCTCAAGAATATTCAGACTTCGGATTACAGGTAAAGGATGTTTTCCGGCGGCAAAGATGCCCACCCCACAAGCAACCTGATGTTTTGTGGAACAGGCATCTTGCCTGTTCTGGAGAAGGGTTCAAAATATCGGTTAAAAGCGACGGGAAAAAATGAGGTTTTTTTAAAGGGATTTCAAAGTTGGTATAATACCAGTCCACCTACCAACAAATAACAAATAACAAATAACAATAACTATGGACAGCAAAGATCTAGCCAAATATATCGAAGCAAAGGACGGGATTTCCAAACCTTGGCTGTTGGTGCAACTGCGGCTGAAAAAATTGCAAGAAAGGCGATCGGAGATTTCTGCTGAAGAGTATATGACAGAACTTACTGACCTTCACAAAGATTTAATGAATCTGGGGGAATGGTGGCTGGGTATCGAGGATGAAGTGTTTTAAAATTTAATTGAAAGTTCAAGTAGGATTAAGTCGATCGCACTTTAAAATTTCTCCATCAAATCTTTTTCTTGAGCATAAACATCTCGTAGCTGTTGCAGCGCCGCCCCAGAAATGACCGATTTAACAGTAGCTACCAGTTGGCCCCACTCCAGCAAGCTGTCAACTGAAACAGCTTTTTTGAACTTGTGGGTGTAGAATTTCGTCCAAAATGCTGGTGCTTGCTTGCTTTTCCAGCGTTTGTACCATCTGCCAAAATCTTGAGGTGCGATCGCATTTACTCGGACAATCGGGGGAAAATCGGCGTAGCTGACAAACCGGCTGATGCCTTTGGCGTGCACGTACACCATGTAACGACAGCATTCAATGCGGTAAATCTCGTCTGCTGCGATATTGAACAGCAGTGCGACTGTTTCTTCTGTGACAAATCTCGCCAGCGGATGCAGGATGGGAGATTTGTGAATTATTTTGGAGCAGGCGAAAGTGCTTGATTTTAGCTGGGATGATGCTATCATACTAAGTCAGACAGCTAGTAACTGTCTATTTAAGTTTTGAAAACGATCGCCCTTTAGTTTTCCAGGCCGGGGGGCGATCGGCTTTTTAGATAAATTTATTGTAAGGTGTTATAGCACCCATTGTCAAGCATGGGTTTAGTAAGAATTAAAGTCAGAGAACTAGCAGCAGAGAAAGGCTGGACATTCAAGGAAGTTTCAGAACGTTCTGGGGTGGTATACAACACGGTTAAGCATTATGCTCGCTGTCCAGGGCTGACAACGGTTGACTTTACTTTGCTGCTGAAATTAGCTCGGACTTTTGATGTGATGATTGAGGATTTGGTTGAGGTTTTGGAGGAGTAGCCGATCGACCACGATTTTGAGTGATTTTCTGATATCATGGTGGGTCAACCTTAGAATTGCATCAACTGTCAAGCATGGGTTTAGTCAGGCTAAAAATTAGGGAATTAGCGGCGGAGAAGGGCTGGACGCTTAAGGAAGTATCCGATCGTTCAGGGGTAATTTATAGCACTGTCAGAAGCTATGCTCGTCGTCCAGAAATGGCAATGGTTGACTTTACTTGCCTGCGGAAGTTAGCTCGGACTTTTGATGTGATGATTGAGGATTTGGTTGAGGTTTTGGAGGAATAGGTCGATCGGCCTTTAGTTTTCTACGCCGGAGGGCGATCGCTTTTTCAGATGCAATTATCTTAAAACGCAACTGCATTATTTGTCAAGTATGGGTTTAGTCAGAGTTAAAGTGCGAGAGCTAGCGGCCGAGAGGGGCTGGACATTCAAGGAGGTAGCTGAGCGATCGGGCGTGATCTATAGCACCATAACCAGCTATGCTCGTCGTTCAGAAATATCAATGGTTGACTTTACCGCCCTGTACAAGTTAGCGCGGGCGTTTGATGTGATGATTGAGGACTTGGTGGAGATTATTGAGGAGTAGGCGCTCGACCTTTCCACGTTTCCACTATAAACCCTTGTGTTTCGTCTTGTCAAGACGCGCTTAAGCACTTTGCATCGCAGCTAAAAGCTCAGCTTAAAGGTGCTAAGATTTAGTCAAAGTTGTTAATCTCCCGTTACCTTTGTGACTAGAGCCAGTACCGCCATCGGGGTGAGCCCCATCATCAAGGAAATTGTGCAGAAAAAGGCGCTAGCAACCCGACTAACGCTGAAGGAAATCATTTATGTCGGGATGCTGGCGATTGACGAGTTGGACGAAAAGCGCTTGCAAGAATTGGCAGATAAGGTACATCAGATGCAGGTGAAGGGCGAGATTTGAAGCTGAAGAGAACCAGGTGTCCAGAAACCGGGTTTTTACGAAAAGACGCGTTGCAACCAGCAGATTAGGAAAAAAACCCGGTTTCGAGGAGTCGGAGTGCGTCCAGGACCGTATCTAGAATCTCAAAGGGTAGAATTATCTGGAACTACCAACATCCGCGATTCTATTTCTTCCCAGGTTTTTGGTGATATTCTCACTGCTGCTTCTTGGCATTGAATAATTAAATAATTGGCATATAAATAAACTCTCACGGCCCTGGGGGGGTGACGACCCGCCCCAAACCCATATTTAGGGCTTGCTGAATAATCGAGTGCATATTGCGTCGCGAAAGGTTTCGAGCGCGCGAGCGAGAATAAAGTGC
>NZ_JAUBUG010000091.1:22278-25031 GCF_036705345.1 Microcoleus sp. B3-D2 | reverse complement strand
GGGATTTTAAAATCCCAAAAGCCTTTCGACCCCAATTATTTGACTGCTACCCCTTGACAGGTCAAGACAGTATCTACCAGACCATTGATCAACCTTGCAAAACTTCAATTAAAGCATTGCCCATTGCCCGACAGCCAACGAGTTTCATGCCTTCCGACATGATATCGCCAGTGCGATAACCTCGATCCAAAACTTCGACAACGGCTTGCTCGATTTTATTAGCAGCTTCCGGCTGATTTAAGGCGTAGCGCAGCATCATTGCCGCACTCAAAACTTGGGCGATGGGATTTGCTTTATCTTGTCCGGCGATGTCTGGTGCGGAACCGTGCACGGGTTCAAAAACTCCCGGCCCGCTTGCTCCCAAACTAGCAGAAGGCAGCATTCCAATACTACCAGTTAGCATCGCCGCCGCATCGGAAAGAATGTCGCCGAATAAATTGCCAGTGACAATTGTATCGAACTGTTTGGGCCAGCGAATTAACTGCATGGCTGCGTTGTCAACGTAGAGGTGAGAAAGTTCGACATCAGGGTATTCTGAAGAAAGGGCAATAATACGATCGCGCCACAGTTGCGAAACGTCCAAAACATTCGCTTTATCAACGGAACACAGCCTTTTCCCCCGCTTCCTGGCCGTCTCAAAAGCCACTCGCCCGATTCTGTCAATTTCTGACTCGGTGTAAGCCATCGTATTAACGCCGCGTTTTTCCCCTGTTTCCGTCTCAAAAATACCTTTCGGTTTGCCGAAATAAATGCCACCTGTGAGTTCGCGGATTACCATAATATCCACGCCTTCGACAACTTCCCGTTTCAAACTAGAAGCATCAACCAATTGCGGTAAAATAGTCGCAGGACGCAAATTTGCAAACAATCCCAATCCGGCGCGCAGTCCTAATAATCCCGTTTCCGGTCGCTGTTCGCGGGGCAAATTATCCCACTTGTAACCGCCAATTGCTGCTAACAATACTGCATCGCAGTTGCGGCATTTTTCCAGTGTTTCTTCGGGCAGCGGATTGCCTGTTGCGTCAATAGCAGCGCCGCCCATTAAAGCTTCTTGAAATTCAAAGCCGATGTCCAATTGTTGGCCGACAAGTTTCAGGACATCTACCGCCACAGCGATAATTTCAGGGCCGATGCCGTCTCCTGGTAAAAGAGTGATGCGGTAGTTTTGAGTCATATCTAGTAAGTTGAGAAATTTTTGCGAGCTTATCATTGTATCAGGACAAGTCAGCTAAAAATTCATTCTCGATCTCTTAGTCCGCAGAGGCAGACTTCGTTTGACTCTTAAGCGGTTTCAACCGCCGATTGATAAAGACGATAACTTAATCTATAACTAACAATAGTTCGATCGCACGCACGTACAAAAAAATCGGCAAGGAGTCGCGCAGTGGCAGAGGGCGAAGGCATACCAACATCAGCACAGATTGATTCTCGGGACTATTCTTGGGCCTTTTGGCCGGTCGTCCCCCTCTATCCCTACAGCAAGCGGCGCACCATCCGCAAGGAAATAGTTAAAGATACAATCTGGACTTTTGACCAGCTACAAGGCATTTTCTACGTAGTCGTCCCGATTCGGATGACAGTAATTAAATTAGAACCCGAAGGCCTTCTCGTCTACGCCCCCGTTGCACCGACTCCTGAGTGCATCCGCTTGGTAAAGGAGTTAGTAGCAGAGCACGGCGAGGTTAAGTACATCCTGCTGACAACGGTTTCGGGGATCGAGCACAAAGTTTTTGTCGGCCCCTTTGCGAGGTGTTTTCCCGAAGCGCAGGTGTTGGTGGCGCCCCAGCAGTGGAGTTTCCCCGTGAATTTGCCGCTGAGTTGGCTGGGTGTGCCCGCGAAACGCACGTCTGTACTGCCCTTTGACAGCAGCAACACGCCGTTAGCCGC
Organism: Microcoleus sp. B3-D2; assembly: GCF_036705345.1. Lineage (NCBI taxonomy): Bacteria > Bacillati > Cyanobacteriota > Cyanophyceae > Oscillatoriales > Microcoleaceae > Microcoleus > Microcoleus sp. B3-D2. The sequence continues at coordinate 23,144 of NZ_JAUBUG010000091.1, read as the reverse complement.
TCAATTTGACTGGGCAATTCTCGGCCCCCTCGACCTCGGTTTGGGCAGATTTGCAGAAGTTGCGTTATTTCACAGGCGATCGCGCACGCTGATGCTAACAGATTCCATAGTTTCGATTCCCGAAAATCCGCCCGCGATCGTCCAACTCGACTCGTACCCGCTGCTGTTTCACGCCAAAGACAGCGCCTTGGACACGGTAGCAGACACCCACGAAAATCGGCGCAAAGGGTGGCAGAGAATCGCCTTATTTGCCATGTATTTTACGCCTAGCGTGCTGGAAGTGCCGCGGTGGTCGGAGGTATTTGCCAGGGCGCGCCAAGCGCCAGAACGCTCTAGAAAAGCTTATTTCGGATTGTATCCGTTCAAGTGGAAAACACATTGGGAGCGATCGTTTGAGGCTTTGCGGGGAGGAGGGCGGTTGTTTGTGGCGCCGATTTTGCAGACATTGATTCTCAACCGCGCGCCGAGGGAAACTCTCGATTGGGTGGATAAAGTGGCGAGTTGGGACTTTCAAAAGATTGTACCTTGTCACTTCGATAGTGCGATCGACTCCCGGCCGCGTGAATTTCGGCAAGCATTCTCGTTTCTGGAAAAACACTCGCCTGTTAATTCTTTACCCGAAGACGATTTTAAATTGCTCAGGCAGATTGATGCCGGCTTGAATAAAATTGGTGTTGTGCCACCGGCTAAAGACAAGGTTTAATCTTACATCTTGCACTATTGTTAAGAACAGGCAAGATGCCTGTTCCACAATAAAATTGAGTTTTGTGGAACGGGCATCTTGCCCGTTGCGAAACAGGTAATTGAGAATAGTGCAACATCTCAGTTTAATCTTACATCTTGCACCATTCTCAAGAACAGGCAAG
>NZ_JAUBUG010000091.1:16431-22178 GCF_036705345.1 Microcoleus sp. B3-D2 | reverse complement strand
ATGCCTGTTCCACAATAAAATTGAGTTGTGTGGAACGGGCATCTTGCCCGTTGCTAAACAGGTAATTGAGAATAGTGAAACATCTCAGTTTAATCTTACATCTTGCACCATTTTCAAGAACAGGCAAGATGCCTGTTCCACAATAAAATTGAGTTGTGTGGAACGGGCATCTTGCCCGTTGCTAAACAGGTAATTGAGAATAGTGCAACATCTCAGTTCACTCAGATATCTGTAGGGACACGGCAATGCCGTGCCCTTACCTTTCGCACTTAAACTCATCAAACTTCACCACTTCCGACTCGGGTTTCCGCGTATCAAAATAGTAGCTGCTAACCGTACCCTCCCCCGTATCAAAAATAGTAAAAGCCGTAATATCATTGCTATCAATATACGGCAGCGGCCGCCCGTCTTCTGCCAACAAAGGCGCAACAGTCGGCACCACAGGTTCCAATCCGTTCGGATCTCCAATAGCGCTGTAATCTTCCCGATATCCCGGCGGCACAAATCGGCGCTTTTCCCTTGCAAAAGCACCGTAACTGTTGCCCACATTAGAAGTCTCCAAAAAGTGCATTCCGCTGGAACTGACAAATCGATTCCACAAGTGCGAATGTCCGTAAAATACCAACTGCACCCCCGCTGTTTCTAGCAGTGGCACTACATCCCGAATCACATAATCTTGCTGTTTCGGATACTCGTAACGCACCATTTTAATCTCGCCATTCTCAGCGCGATCGACTATTTGTACTGGATCAGTATAAGCAGGTACAATATTGTCACCCAGAGAATGCGGCGGGTAGTGAAACATCACAATTTTATATTTTGCCTGCTGGAATTCCGCACTCTTTAACTCTTTTTGCAGCCAAGTATATTGAGCGCTGCCCTTGACAATCGGCTCAAAAATATGCTGTCCGTATCCCCATTTTTCGGGATTATTAAAATCTTCGTCCCGTTCGCGATACCTGCCTCTTGCACCCGGATCTAAATTCGGAGTCCGCCAGATATTCGCAACATACAAAGTAACTAACCGCACGTCTCCAAAAGTCACAGCATAGTAATTTTTGCCTCTCGGTAAATTGAAAATCTCGTCATAGGTATCGCTATTAAAACTATTGTTTTTTAGCCATATTTCCTGCACAGAAGAGTCATTCTTGGGATTCAAAGAGGCAGCACGTTGAGCGTATACTTTCTCGGCAGCGGCGCGGGGAAAAGGATCGTTAAATTGGTCATCAAGTTTCCTGTTGGTTGCAAAGCGACCCATGATTTCGTGATTGCCAATGGCGGGAAATAAAGGCGCGTGTTGGATCAGTTCGCCGCCGCTGTAAACGGTTTTGATGCCGTTTTTGTCCAGTTCTGAAAATGCGCGACCTTGCAGCGCGGGAAAGAAGGCGCGGCCTCGGTAGTCGTCAAACCATTCAGAAGCGCGATCGGGTATATTAATTAAATCCCCTGCCATAAAAACCGCGTCAACTCTCCCAATTGTTTCGGCTACTTTCTGGAGATTTGCTGCTGTCATAGGCATCAATTGATGGTCAGAAGTGAGGAGGATTTTGAGCGCCATTCCTGCTGCTGGTGTCGGAGAAAGAGTGAAAAGTTTGCTGCTGACAGATGCGCCGTCTTTCCTTTCGCTGGTGACTCGATAAGGAATGCGAACACCGGGCATTAAGTTGGGGACTTCTGCTTCGTGCCGCCAGATTTCGCGGACAATTGGATTGCTGTCAATTATGCTTTGTTTGATTTCATCGGAAATGTGAGAGTCTTTGTCTTCGCGAGTGCGGCTCAGCTTGGTAGTATTTGCCGTCACAGTTTGATTCAAATTTTCGCCGTAAGCAACAGTGTTGCGAGTACCAGCAAACTCGGTAAACCAGACAACTCGCACCGAGTTTACTGTTGGGAGTTGCAAAAACGGATCGGTTAAAAGCTGAGGTTGATTAAGGTAAGATTGCATCATGAAACCTAGCAGTAGGACAATCAAAATCAAAACAGCAAAAAACCAGGGATTGCGGGGCAAATCTCTAGAATTTTTTAATTGATGGGGCAATGGTGTCAACATTAGTCATTAGTTATTAGTCATTAGTCTGAAGAAAAAACAGCCATCGATTTTAGATTCTCGACTGGGAATTTTAAACTACCAACGTTATCAAAAAGTTAAGAAATTAGTAAAATATCTCACATCTAACAAACTTCAACCATTCTTTCACATCTTCTGATCTCTCCATTCTCTTTCTCTGCGCCCTCTGCGCCCTCTGCGGTTCATTAAAAAAAATCTTTCTCAAAAATGCTTGAGACTTGCGATATAACATTCTTAACACCCTTCCTTCAATCTAAAATCTAAAATCCCATGACTCGCCACCTTCTCAAGGCTAACTGCAAAACCGTACACTTGGGCGGTTTCTCTCCAAATATCGAACCTGCTTTAAGCGTCGATTCGGGCGATCGCATCGATATCGAAACCTATTCAGGATATTATGTTGCTGACAAGGCGCCGCCGGAATTTCTCACCCCCGAATTTTTAGATATTTGTCAGAATTTGCCTCCCAACCGCAAAGTTGGGCCGGGGCCCCACTTGCTGACAGGCCCGATTTATGTTAACAATGCCGAACCGGGAGACGTTTTAGAAATTCACATTGAGGATGTTTACCCGAGTTTACCAGTAGGATTCAATGCAATTCGGCCCGGATGGGGAGCTTTACCGGAGTATTTCTCCGAACCTAAATTGCGGTTTATTCCGCTAGATTTAGAGCAAAAAATTGCTGAATTCCCCCCAGCTAGCGGCATTCGGATTCCCCTGCATCCTTTTTTTGGCATTATCGGCGTTGCCAATGCAGAAATTAACCGTTCTTCTATTCCTCCAGAGCGCTACGGCGGCAATATGGACAATCGGGAACTGCAACCAGGAACGCGGTTATTTTTACCTGTTTTTCTGCGCGGTGGTTTACTGTCCATCGGCGACGGACATTCGGCACAAGGAGACGGTGAAGTTGACGGTACTGCCATTGAAACTTCGATGAAGGGAACTATTCAAATCATCTTACGCAAGGATTTTATTCTGCTATTTCCGTTTGCAGAAACGCCCACTCATATTGTGATTATGGGATTCGGTAGAACATTAGATGAAGCGTTTGAGATGGCGGTAAAACAGACGGTTTATTGGCTCCAAACTTTTGCGGGTTTCAAAGAAGAAGATGCTTATGTTTTGTGTTCCATTGCCGTAAATTTTCGGATTACGCAGGCTGTCAACAATCCTCAGAAAGGAGTTCACGGAATGATGCCCAAGTGTATTTTGCCGGAGATAAAAATTATTGGTCACCGAGTTTGATGTAGTATGATAACACGCGATCGACAAAAAACTTAAGATCGCGATCGCACAAACGACACAAATTTGTCACTGCTGTGGTCGATCGGGATCGCGATTCTGTTGACAATTAAGCTTAAAATGGGATAATAAGTTACCAGTTCTACCTAAATCGAACTCAACATGAAAAATCAGACTGACGATGTTGCCAAAAAAGATTTAGTCGATCGAGCTTTTGGGAGTGCAGAAATACCAGATCCGACAGCGTGGGTGCACGAACATTATTTTCTGGCTAATTTCGCTCATACTCTGGCCCACATCCAAGAACATATGTCTGAAGACAGTTGCGAAATCGGCGAGAATGGTGATTCGGGCGAGGAAATATTATCGATCGATGCCAAAATTAGAGATATGTTGAGAGCTACTTTTAGCGACGACGGCTGGCAGTATGTCGAAAGTTTATTGTGAGTTGGGTACAATCCCTAAGTATTTGTACCTTCATAAGTTGAGCTCGTAAATGATACCAGTTTCACAAAAGAATGCAACTGTAGACGGGTGATCTAAACCCTTAGATCCTTCGTTATCCCCAATTTTTTAATCTCAAATATTAAATCTCAAATAATCTCACTTCTCCCCCAAGACAGACTCGCAAATCAGAGTGGCTGCGTGCATTTCCACTACAATTTGACGTAAATTTGACGTATTGTGATGTAGGATACTTTAGATGGGGGGGAAATTACTGTCGCTAGGAATGTCGATCGATCGCAAAAACGCCGCACTTTCTTCCGGCAAAGCAGTATTGATAAACATCCCGCTGCCCAACTCAAACCCAGCTTGCTTGGTGACTCTGGGAATAATTGCAATATACCAGTGAAAGTATTTTGTTGCCCGTTGGGCGATCGGCACCGATCGAACATTATAGTTGTAATCGGGATTGTTCAATCCGTAATAAAGCTTAGCCAGTACAGTTTTCAAAATATCAGCAAGATCGGTAATTTCCGCATCAGTAATTTCATCAAAAGAAGAGGAATGCCGGCGCGGAAAAATCCAAGTGTGAAACGGTGAAAGTGCCGCGTAGGGGATAAAAGCCACAAAATGTTCACTCTCACAAATCACTCTTTCTTTCGCCGCTAATTCATCTTCCAAAGTCCGGCAAAAGAGGCATTCTCCCGTGTCGTCAAAATATCTAATAGCTTCGTCGATGCGACTGCGAAATTGGCTGGGTACAACCGGCGTCGCGGCTATCTGCGAGTGGGGGTGTTCGAGAGAAGTTCCGGCAGTTTCCCCGTGATTTTTGAAGATAATAATTGTTTCAATGTGGGGATTTTTTCTAATTTCTACATAGCGCTGGCGGTATACTAAAAGTATGTTGGCAACTTCTTCCACACTCAACAAAGCTGTCGTCAAATCGTGTCGCGGGTGTTCGACAATTACCTCGTGAACGCCGATTCCCGCCATCGTGCGGTGAATTCCCGATGATATCCTCATCCATTCTGCTGTGGGGGAGAGGGCGGGATATTTGTTATAAATTGCCCTGACTTTCCAGTCAGCGCGATCGCCCAAACGGCAAGTTTCTAAAGTTCCGTCTTCCTCATTTCCCACGCAAAACGGGCAATCGGCACGGTGCGGTGGCACTACGGCAGCCGACTTTTTTTTGTTTGCGAATTGATCCGGTCTTGTCGCCCGTTCGGTGGCGATGATTACCCAATCTCTGGTAATTAGATTTTGTCTAAGTTCAGACATTTTCTTACCTTCAGTTTCCGGGTCAATTTGTCTCTTATTTTAGATACATGATTTGTTATTTGTCATCGCTTTTTTGTAAAATCTTAATAAATCTTGACTTTTAAATTTCCGGCTTGTAGTCTGCTAGATACCCGAATTATTCAATAATTCTGGTGTCTAAAGTGGGTAAAGCTAATAGCAGTTTGAACAAGTGAAAAATCATCGTAAAATCGTTGCTAAATCAAAACCATCCGCGTGGATCAGCCGTTAAGAATTCTCACCAAGCCATTTCCTCCCCCTCGCCAACAACTCGTCCAAACTTTCGATCGGCCAAAACCGCACCTTTCCATCCTCCGAACCTGTTATTAAAGACTTCCCGTCCCGACTAAAACAAATACTATAAATCGGACTTTTCAACTCCACAAAATCTGTCTCACCTTTGAGCAAATTGCCCTTATAGCCGCTAAAGTCAGCCAGTAAATTCCCCTGCAAGTCCCACAATTTGGCTGTCCCGTCATCTGAGGCAGTGGCGATCGTATCTCCTGTGGGGCTAAAACAGACACTTGTTACCGATTTATTATGTCCGGTGAATGTTACCTTGCAGTTGCCTTGCAAGTCCCACAATTTGGCGGTGCCATCATCTGAGGCAGTAACGATCGCCTCTCCATTCGGGCTAAAACTGACACTCCATACCGAGTCATTATGTCCGGTGAATGTTACCTTGCAGTTGCCT
>NZ_JAUBUG010000091.1:0-16331 GCF_036705345.1 Microcoleus sp. B3-D2 | reverse complement strand
TGCAAGTCCCACAATTTGGCAGTTTTGTCAGATGAGGCAGTAGCGATCGCCTCTCCATTCGGGCTAAAACTGACACTCCATACCGAGTTATTATGTCCGGTGAATGTTACCTTGCAGTTGCCTTGCAAGTCCCACAATTTGGCAGTTTTGTCAGATGAGGCAGTAGCGATCGCCTCTCCATTCGGGCTAAAACTGACACTTCTTACCCAGCCATTATGTCCGGTGAATGTTACCAAGCTGTTGCCCTGCAAGTCCCACAATTTGGCTGTTTTGTCAGATGAGGCAGTGGCGATCCTATCTCCTGTGGGGCTAAAACACACACTTGTTACCCAGTCATTATGGCCGGTGAATGTTACCAAGCTGTTGCCTTGCCAGTCCCACAATTTCACAGTTTTGTCAATGGAGGCAGTAGCGATCCTATCTCCTGTGGGGCTAAAACACACACTTGTTACCGAGTCATTATGTCCGGTGAATGTTACCTTGCAGTTGCCTTGCAAGTCCCACAATTTCACAGTTTTGTCAATTAAGGCAGTAGCGATCCTATCTCCTGTGGGGCTAAAACACACACTTGTTACCCAGTCATTAGGTCCGGTGAATGTTACCTTGCAGTTGCCCTGCAAGTCCCACAATTTGGCGGTGCCGTCATTTGAGCCAGTAGCGATCGCATCTCCTGTGGGGCTACAATTGACACTCCTTACCGAGTCATCATGTCCGGTGAATGTTACCAAGCAATTGCTCTGCAAGTCCCACAATTTGGCAGTTTTGTCACATGAGGCAGTAGCGATCCTATCTCCTGTGGGGCTAAAACAGACACTTGTTACCGAGTCATTATGTCCGGTGAATGTTACCAAGCTGTTGCCTTGCCCGTCCCACAATTTCACAGTTTTGTCATAGGAGGCAGTAGCGATCCTATCTCCTGTGGGGCTAAAACAGACACTTGTTACCCAGTGATTATGTCCGGTGAATGTTACCAAGCAATTGCCCTGCAAGCCCCACAATTTGGCAGTTTTGTCACATGAGGCAGTAGCGATCCTATCTCCTGTGGGGCTAAAACAGACACTTGTTACCGAGTCATTATGTCCGGTGAATGTTACCAAGCAGTTGCCCTGCAAGTCCCACAATTTCGCGGTTTTGTCATGTGAGGCAGTAGCGATCCTATCTCCTGTGGGGCTAAAACTGACACTCAATACCCAGCCATCATGTCCGGCAAACGGGCACCCTTCGCGGATTTTAGCAAGAATCATCTGCAAAACTAACAGAGAATTGGTAACGGGATATTCGGAAAGCGGGGGATTATCGGGTATCCATTTCTTTAAACCTTCTCCTGCTTTGATAGCTGCCCGCAAGGCTTCTCTTTGCTTTCCATCCGACTGAAAAAGCTTTAAGGCCATGCGTCCAGCTTCTTCGATTTGGAAAATTTCCCTGAATTGTTTACGGAATTCTCTTAATGATTCATTACTTTTCTTCAGTTCTTGCCGTTCATCAGCTTGACAGGCATCTAAAAAATCATTATCCTGATCGCTCAAACGTTTCCCCACTTTCCACTGCAACGCATCATCCAACGCTTTGCCGCGCAACAGTCGGGAAGTATCTTGACGATTTGAGGCAATCCAAGCAGCGAAGTTTTCCTGGTAGGGGCGGAGTTTCGCTAATTCTTGCTGTACCCAATCAAGGTTAAATATTTCTCGATAAATACGGTTGTAAACTTGCAGTTGACCGTGTTTTTTAACAACTAACCCCGATAACTGTAACTCCATTTGGTCGGGACTGTTATTCGCGGCGACCCCCCCCAGCCCCCCCTTAGCAAGGGGGGGAGTAAGATTGTCTTTTTCCTCCTCTGCTAAGGGAGGATTAGAGCTATCTTTCTCACCCCTTATTAAAGAAGAATTAGTGCTATCTTTTCCCCCCCTTAGCAAGGGGGGGTTATTAGTGCTATCTTTCCCCCCCCTTAGCAAGGGGGGGTTAGGGGGGGTAATAATTTGCTGATAGATGCCGAGGAGTTGGCTGGTACGCTGTTGGTTGCTGAGGATGCGATCGCGAATTGTTCCGAGGTGTTCGGGATTGTCGTTCTCTTCCCAATTGTTAATAATGTAAGCTTGTACCAGTTCGGCAATGTCAGGATTGCTGGTTTCTGCTTGTTCTAGGACAATTTTACAAAGTTTTTGAGTCAAAAAAGGCTGTCCGCCCGTCCAGTCTAAAATCTCATTTAAAACCTGAATGGGACGATCGACTTTTCCTTCTAAGCCTTTCGCTAAAGGTGCAGCTTGTTCCTGAGTAAAACCTTTTAATTCAATGGCTTGACCGATATTAAAGGGCGTGCGCTTTTTATCTTGAATCAAATCTGAAGGTGTTGCGACGCCCAACAGACAAAAGGTAATGCGATTGTAGTCTGCATTTTGGGTACGGCGATTGTAGCAGCTTCTGATAAAAGCAAATAGATCGTCTGCCGAAAAATTTAAACTGAGAACGCTATCTATTTCATCAATAAAAATAACTATGTTTTCGGGAACTTGCGACAGCATCACGGATTCAATAAACTCCCGAAATCTACGCAAGGGAGACAGCCAATTTCGTTCCTCCAACCAGCTTTTTAAATTAACATCAAGGTCTAATTCATAAGCAAAAGTATCAAGGATATTAGCATACCACTGTTCGGGATGCTCTAACTTCGTCTCGTCGCCAGACAAGTCAATAAAAACCGATACAATGCCTTCGGCTCGCAGTCGCTTGATAGTTTGAAGTGCTAAGCTAGACTTACCTATTTTGCGAGAATTGAAAACATAACAGAGTTTACCTTCCAGCAACGCTTGATAAAGCTGACTATCAGCTTCTCGCGTTACATAGGTTTGGGTATCTTCTGGGAGAGTTGATTCAGCTATATACTGATAAGTCATAGACGCACGGAGAAATATTGACGGTACAAATCGCAGCGGGGAAAACAATCATTATGTTCCACTCGCACCAATCCCATACTTTCTAACTTAAATATTTGATGACTTTCCAGGCTGATAGGTTGATTTTTAGTTACGACTTCTCGGTAAACGTTTGCGAGTTCGGGACTGAGTTTGAGCTTACCTAAAAGTTCTCGCAAGTGATTAATAAAGGGACTTTGTTCAGTAGGTGAAATTTCCAAAAGCTTACTCAGAGAAGATTGAGGAGTTTGCAGGTAAGCAAAAGCCGTTTGCACCAGATAAGGATAACCACCAAACATTAGCATAAGTTGTTGAATCTCGTCTGTACTCAGCCAATTGTGTCGATACTGCCCCGCTAACTGCTGCACTTTTTCCGGGGTAAAATCTGGCAAAGGTACAGTCAACCCAACACCCGCCAAAGGGGATGAGTTAATATCAAGAGAACTGTAAACTTCTGTAGCGTGAACGACAATTAACCGGATTTTTTGCCAGATTGCACTGCGGCGATCATTCCTTTTAGCTGCATCATTCCACCCACGCAGTAAGCGACAAAAATCAACATTAAAAGTAGCTTGCTCAAAAACCAGGTCTACTTTCTCTAATACCAGTACCAAAGGTTGAGAAAAATCTTTGAATAAATACCTTTCTAAATATTTAGTGACATTAGGGTTAATACCCCCTAAAGAGTCATCCCAATGTTCCCCTAATTTATTCTCCAACTCCAGTAAGTCGCCCAGAGTAACACACAACCACTGCAATAATTTCCGGTAATCTCCCAAAACTTCACTGTCAGCTTCCTCAAAACTGAGGAGTGCTGTTTTGTAACCTTCTTGCGATGCGCGATCTAGAATTTTATCCACCAGTAAAGTCTTGCCCATTTTTTGAGGAGCTTTAATCCGAATGAGCGCTCCCTTTTCTAAAATTTTATCATAACATTTATGCTCGCAATCGCGCTCTACATAGTAGAATTCAACTTGTTCTGGATTGTCAGGGGAACTTTCACAAGTTGCTTTTAATTTATCGCTAACTAATTCAGGTTTATACGTGGCAAATAGCGGGATTAATTCCTTCCGCTGTCGGAAACGTTCGCCCGCTTTATTTTTAAAACCAAATAACTTGCAAATCTCTGAAATATGGTGTCTGACATCTGATTTTGTGACGTATAATGATTTAGCGATATCTTCGTCTGACTTCCCTTGCAAAAACAGCTTTAGTACCTCATGCTGTTTTGGTGTTAGCCCTGTTGGATAAATGGTGTCAAACTCTTTTCGTTCCATCATCCGCATACCTGCCTTAGCGCTTTACCTACCACTCTTACTAATTTACCACAGTTGTCAGCTTCCGCCCCGATAGCCAGTTTAATTTCACAAATTTACAAACACCAGCTAATTTGTGAAGATTTTTTCACAAACCCTTCAACTCCCTTGTCAAAAAAATTGGTAATTCCCCGGCAAGTGACAACTTTGTTGAATTTATTTATCAATCAAATAATAGTAAGAAAGTTAGTTTATTATCGAAATTGTAGATAGGGGAATTAACTAAATGAAAAATTTAAAACGGCTGCACCAGAACAAGACTACATCAGCTAAAAAGGTAAATCAAGTGAAAAAATCTGACAATTCCAACATCAAGTGGTCGATCGAGAAAGTTGTAGTACCGATCGCGATCGCCCTAATTTCGTTAGCAACAACGTACATCACCCCTCAAAATACCCAACAACCGCCAAATCCACCGATCGAGCACAGGACTCCACCATCACCATAACATGGGATGCGATCGCCCTTGTTAAGCCACCTGCAACTGCACATTCTGCAACTTGCAAATAGCTTTCAAGACTTGGGCCAACAAGAGCGATCGCTCTTTGTCCATCAAATTCAATTCCGGTAAAATCTGATAAGTGCAAGGATTTCCGCGCGTCACCCGCACAAACCGATAACTTTCACCATTCGTCGTCAATCCCCAAACAGACGATTGCTGCTGCAAACTTTTATAAGTATAAGCCAGGAGTTGCGGCAAACCAGTCAAAGGTGCGATCGCACTATTTTTCGCCTCCACGACCAAAATCCAAAACTGTGCCGCCGCGAGTTCTGCATCCGGCTGATTTACGGCTAAAACATCCAAGCGCCCTTTAATTAAAGTATCCCCATCCTCAACCTCGATCGGGATGCTATCTTCCATTGTCAGCACGATCGGAATATCAAAAAATCCTGCTAATCTCATTAACGGTGAAAGCACTAAAAATTTAACGAGTTCTTCTGAAACTTTTCCTGCGGATAAGTAGCGTCGAAAGTCCGTTCTAATTTTTAATATTTCCTGCTGTTCTAATTCTGACAGCGGTTCCAAAGAGAAAAAATCGGTGAAGGCGTCTCCTTCTCGCTCTTCCAATTTGAGAATGCGGCGAACGTCGTTTAGAGAAAGTTGGCTTGCTTCTAAATTTTGCGTCATACTTTTCATTTAATTAAATTTAACTAACTACCTAATTATAGCTGATCTAATTTACAAGAAAGTCCAATTTAAAAACTTGTAACACAATAATTACTCAGAATAATTAAGCATTAAATAGGCTAAAAAATCCTCTTCATCTGCGTTAATCGGCATTCCTCGGCGATCAAAAAAAGAACAACCTCTCAACCTATTACAAAATTTCCCAAAGTCTTAAGGAAAATAAACATACTTCGGCCCCAACTTATGCAAACAATAGTTACAAAGACTAACCGAAGTTAAAGTTAAAAGCAATGTCACAAGATACCATCGAATCAATTCTGCAAGAAAAACGGCTATTTCAGCCGCCCGCTGAATTCTCCCAAAAAGCTCACATCAAAAGCCTACAAGAGTACCAAGCCCTCTACGACAAAGCCAAAGCTGACCCCCAAGCATTCTGGGCAGAACTCGCCACCCAAGAATTGCACTGGTTCCAAAACTGGGATACCGTCCTCGACTGGCAGCCGCCTTTTGCTAAATGGTTTGTCAACGGTAAAATTAATATTTCTTACAATTGTCTCGATCGCCACTTAACCACTTGGCGCAAAAATAAAGCCGCCCTGATTTGGGAAGGCGAACCCGGAGACTCCCGCACCCTCACCTACGCGCAACTCCACCGCGAAGTCTGCCAAATGGCGAACGTCATCAAACAATTGGGAGTCCAAAAGGGCGATCGCGTCGGCATTTATATGCCCATGATTCCCGAAGCTGCGATCGCCATGCTAGCCTGCGCCAGAATCGGTGCAGTACACAGCGTTGTTTTTGGCGGATTTAGTGCAGAAGCTTTGCGCGATCGGCTTAACGACGGCGAAGCAAAACTCGTCATCACCGCTGACGGTGGCTTCCGCAAAGATGCAGCAGTTGGCCTCAAAGAACAAGTAGACAAAGCCCTCGCCAACAACGTCACACCCAGCGTTACCAACGTTCTCGTCGTCCAGCGTACCAAACAGGAAGTGCACATGGAACCCGGGCGCGATCTTTGGTGGCACGACTTGCAAAAAGACGCCTCCGCCGACTGCCCCGCCGAACCGATGGACAGCGAAGATATGCTCTTCGTACTCTACACCAGCGGCAGTACCGGAAAACCGAAAGGAGTCGTCCACACCACAGGTGGCTACAACCTTTACACCCACATGACAACCAAGTGGATCTTCGACCTCCAAGATACCGATGTCTACTGGTGCACCGCAGACGTAGGCTGGATTACAGGCCACAGTTACATAATCTACGGCCCGCTTTCCAACGGCGCTACCACAATCATGTACGAAGGTGCGCCCCGCGCGTCCAACCCAGGCTGTTTTTGGGATGTGATCGAAAAATACGGCGTCACCGTTTTCTACACTGCACCCACTGCGATCAGAACATTCATGAAAATGGGCGAACACTTGCCCAACGCGCGCAATTTGTCCTCTTTACGATTGTTAGGAACCGTCGGCGAACCGATCAATCCCGAAGCTTGGATGTGGTATCAGCGCGTAATTGGCAACTCGAATTGTCCGATCGTGGATACTTGGTGGCAAACAGAAACCGGGGGAATTATGATTACCGCTTTGCCCGGTGCCATTCCTACAAAACCCGGTTCTGCAACTCTACCGTTCCCCGGAATTGTGGCTGATGTTGTTGACCAAGATGGCGAACCAGTAACTAACGAAAGCGGCGGTTATTTAGTGGTGAAACATCCTTGGCCGGGAATGATGCGTACACTTTACAACGATCCAGACCGTTTTCGCCGCACCTATTGGGAATATTTGCACCCGAAAGATGGCGAATTTGTGTACTTTGCAGGGGACGGCGCGCACAAAGACAAAGACGGTTATTTCTGGGTAATGGGCCGCGTTGACGATGTAATTAATGTGGCCGGACACCGACTCGGCACAATGGAAGTCGAGTCAGCTTTGGTATCGCATCCAGCGGTGGCGGAAGCTGCGGTTGTTGGTAAACCGGATGAGATTAAAGGTGAGGACATTGTGGCTTTTGTCACGCTGGACAACTCGCAGCAACCTAGCGATGAATTGGCTAAGGAATTGAAGCAGCACGTTGTTAAGGAAATTGGGGCGATCGCCCGTCCCGGCGAAATTCGATTTACCGATGCTTTGCCGAAGACTCGAAGCGGGAAGATTATGCGGCGTTTGCTGCGTTCTTTGGCTGCGGGACAAGAGGTTTCTGGGGATACTTCGACTTTGGAAGACCGGACGGTTTTGGATAAGTTGCGGGGAGGTTCGTAGGGGTATTTTGTAACCGCAGATGTAGGCAGATAAACACAGATGAACGCGGATGTAATTTGGCCCGTGTTCATCTGCGGTTTAATTGTTAAATATGAGCTACAATCAAGATAACTTCTGGACTGGATCTGAGCGCGATGCCTCCACTACTTAGCAAAACCACAGATCAGCGAATTGTTCATCATGGAATGTGGGAACGGTTTAAATTTATCCAAAAAGGCTTTGAAGGCTCCCCTAGAGTGCGACTATTTTACTATGATGGGACGATCGAGATTCTGATGCCTGGAGAAGACCACGAAACTTTTGCTCATGTTATCGGTTACTTAGTGACTACCTTTCTCGTCGAACAGGGAATTTTCTTCAAGCCCACAGGGGCAATGACGCAGGAAAGATCGGGAGTTGTCTCTGTGCAAGCAGACGAATCCTACTACATTGGGAGTGTAAAACCAATTCCCGATTTGTCGATCGAAGTTGTCTTTACCAGTGGAGGAATCAGTAAGTTAGAGCGCTATAAAGCTTTGGGTGTTCCAGAGGTGTGGTTTTGGGAAGATGGATTACTGAAGATATATCATCTCCAAGATGGTAGCTATGAAAATAGCGATCGCAGTCAGCTACCCGGACTCAATAACCTCGATCTCGATTTGATGAAACGCTGTATTTTGATGGCTGAAACTGATCCGGGGGAAGCTATTAGAGCGTTCCGTCGAGAGATATAGCCGATCGCAATTTAGCAAATTATGTATGACGGTAGCAGCAAAAAAGCCGTCAGTATTTTTATGCGCTCAGTTTATTATTTAAAATGCGCTCAGTTTATCATTAAAAAAGCAGTGTTTTGCAAATTATCTCAACGGTTTTCAGATGAACAGAGCTACCCATTCAATCCCTACATTTGACTCAATGCTCTTGCCCACAATTCAGGCTCTACAAATGCTTGGTGGATCTGGAACTACTGAAGAGATTTATGACCGAGTAGCGAAGATTCTCAACTTACCTGACGAGGTGCTGGATATCCCACATGGCAACAAATCCCAGAGTGCGGTTGAGTATCGACTTGGTTGGAGTCGTACTTACTTGAAGAAATACGGGCTTTTACAAAATTCGGCACGTGGCGTGTGGTCTTTAGTTTCAACATCTATAAATTTTGATATTCTGGATGCAAAAGAAATTGTCAAGGTTGTTCGAGATACGGACAAGAAAAAGGTGATGCAGCCAGATAATTTAAACGAAAATGTTGAAGCTGTTGAAACTTTAGAAGAAGTTGCATGGCATCAACAGCTTCATCAAATACTGCTATCACTAGAACCTTCTGCATTTGAGCGTTTGGCACAGCGCCTACTACGTGAATCAGGCTTTATACAAGTACAGGTTACAGGTAAGTCCGCCGATGGTGGAATTGATGGTGTAGGTATTGCCCGTATTAGTGGTTTCTTGAGCTTTCATGTTCTGTTTCAGTGCAAGCGCTATCAGGGTTCTGTTACGGCTAGTCAAATTAGAGACTTCCGTGGGGCAATGCAGGGACGAACCGACAAAGGTTTATTCATTACAACTGGGACATTTACCAGAGATGCTGTCAAAGAAGCAACACGAGATGGCGCACCCCCAATAGATTTGATTGATGGTGAGCAGTTAGTTCAACGACTAAAAGAATTGGGGCTTGGTGTCAAGATAAAAATGATTGAGTCTGTGGAAGTGGATGCTAATTGGTTTACAAAGATTTAAGGTTCTATTGTGAAACGATCGAGCATCAATCGATCGCAAGGAATATTTGAACGTGGGTGGAGCGATCGCCTGCTTACTACAGTTAGGCAATGGTTCTTTTGTTATCCAAGATTTACGGATATACCAAAAACAGCTTATTTGCCGCGCCACAGATGAACGGCATCGGCGTTAATTTCAGACCTTAGTCTGTAGCCAATCCTCCACCAAGTAGTCATCATCAACTGCTTGCTTGTGCTGTTCGTCTTTGAGAATTGCCAAGACGTGAACTCCAGACGGATAGTTGACATGACGAATTTCTGGGTCATATCCCAAGTCTTGAATTTTTGCCAAAACGCGATCGACAGCAGCGAGAACAGTAAGAGCGGCCGCAAGAATAATTTGACCGAGTTTAGCACCCGGTTTTACACATTCCACAATAGCCATTATTCTTTCTCCTTATGCTATCTTAGATATTTTTACTGTAGCAATGAATTATTTGGCTCATCTATTCTTATCAGAAGGCACGCCAGAATCCCTGATTGGCAACCTCTTAGGAGATTTTGTCAAAGGAACGGCCGTCAACCTTTATCCCGAGGAAATTAGAAAGGGCATTGATTTGCACCGCAAAGTAGATAGCTACACGGACTCTCACCCAATAGTGCGATCGAGTAAAAGCCTTGTTTCTTCACAGAGACGAAGGTTTGCTGGAGTTTTGATTGACGTGTTTTACGACCACTTCTTAGCTAAAAATTGGCTGGAATATTCAGAAATTCCGCTCCGGGATTTTTCTCAGGATGTCTATAAAATCCTGCAAGACAACCGCGATATATTACCTGACTCTCTCCAGCGGGTGCTGCCCACAATAATTGCCCGCGACTTGCTTTCATCTTATCAGGAAATTGCCGAAATCGGCATCACTCTTACAAGAATGTCGGCGCGACTCAAACGCACAAATAACTTGGCAAGTGGCATAGAAGATTTGACAGCTAACTATCAACGCTTAGAATCGGATTTTCGGGATTTTTTTCCCGATTTGATAAAATACGCGACTGTGGGCAAATTTTAATATAAAAAACAAAAATTCCAGTTGCTCGCGATAACGAACTCGTGTATAATCCAAGCGATACCTGCATGAAATCTCAAATGCAACAGGGTTCAAAATATGGCAACCAGAATTCCGAACCTGCAAATAACTAAAGTAGTTGATGGCGACAGCATCAAAATTTTTCTCAACGGAAAAACCGAGTCTCTGCGCCTGATTTGCGTCGATACAGAAGAAAGTCATTCGGGAGGCTCCAAACCTATAACTGCGGCGGGTAAAGCAGCTTCGGAAATGGCTAAAAAATACTTCGGCACAGCAGATGGCGGACTTGCTACAGTTGACATAGAATTTGATACAGATGACCCAATAGAAATTGCGGTGGAAAAACACCGCGATAACTACGGGCGTCTCCTCTGTTACGTGCATAAAGAGGGAGAAAATTATAATCTGAAACTGATTGCAGAAGGCTGGAGTCCCTACTTTGTGAAATACGGGCGATCGAGATTGTATCACCGCAAAATGACTGAGGCAGAATCGGCAGCAAAAGCTTACAATCTGATGATTTGGAATCCGATTATCAATGCCAAAATCCCCTCTCGTAACTATGCTAATTTACTGCCTTGGTGGTCGATGCGAGCCTCAATTGTTGAAGAGTTTCGGTTGTCGGAAGCAACGGCAGGAGCGCTTTCTTTGAGGTTGCACTACCAGAAAATATTAGCGGCTTCTGAGAGAGCTAAATCTATTACTATTTTCTGCGATTTGCAGGCGGGAATTACTAAATGGATCGGCGGGAGCGCTCTAATTTATGCTGGTTCAGTGTATCATAAATTAGATTTGTGGATACCAGATGCTGAAACTGATGAAAGAGCTCCCTTGAAGCGGCTAATCGAAAAGCGTTATGCGGGTCTGGGACGGGGATATGTGTATGTCAGCGGGAAAGTAGAACAGTACAAAGGGAAGCCTCAAATAGTTTTGAAGGGTATCAAACAACTTTCAGACTTTCCCCGATAATATTTAAACTAGAGTTAATTTCATCAATCCTTTTTACTACATATAATTTTCTTAGGAAGTGCTATCGCGCAAATAGAGCGCGATCCTAAAAAACGATCACCCTCTATTCAGCTCTGATATTTTATTTATCAAGAGATGCAGGAACATTTATTGCTGCATTGAAGGAGTATCAAAAAATCGACATCCTAATGGATTTGTGCGTGCAGATTGATTTTGAGGAGTTGTTATAGGAGAACGAGAGTTAAGAGATGTGCTATTCAATTCTGAGACGGTAAAAGATTTAGAAATGTTAGGATTTTTCCAGAGAGGGCTGGCAGAAGTGTTAGCAAGATTTGGTGACTCGGTAATTGTAATCTCCTGTGTTGCATTTACATTTGTCTGCGATTTGACAGTGGTTTGTGCCTGACACGGATAGGCAGTCATAGCAGAAATTACAGCAAAGCTCAGAAACCCAAGATAGCCTGTTGATTTAATCATATTTATCTAAACCTAAACTTAATGAACTATTAGTAATGCTCCTAATAATAGATTAAGTTAGGAAAACTTATATTCCAAGCGTGTTTCTGCGTATTTTTTTAAACTTAATAATTAGGTATTTGTATGTAGGAAAAAAAGATAAAAACGGGGAAATTACTACTCAATATAAAGTTTCAGTAAAGATAGCGGGTTTTTACTGAGAAAAAATCTTAGGAAATCCCGCTGGGGTTTTAATCACTGTCTGCTGACCGAAGAACACCTTTCTCGCTTAACAGGCAGGATGCCTGTTCCACAAAATTAAATTTTCTTGTTGGCCCTTCCTCGGGGTCGAGTTCACCAAAATTGTTTGCAATTCGCGATCGCTCTACTAAACCCGGCCCCACAGGATTAAACTCTTAAAAGGAGAATGAAGTTCTCAATACGCCAACTGAGATCGGGTCGCTATCGGGAGTGTGACCGGGTTGAAAAATCAAGATCAATCCAGGGGTGACGCTGATATTATCATTGACCTGCCAACGGTAGAATACCTCTACATGAGTAGTGGTTCCGGGTTGCCCGCCCGATCGCCCTAAACCCGTATCTAAAAAATCAGGAACGTTATTGCCTGTAGGTAAATTGCTGCTGACAATTTTAGGCGGTTGCCCGATATAAATTCCTCCTAAATTTCCGGCTTTAAACAAATCTGGGAAATTTACAAAAACCATATAATTTGTAGTTGCTACCGTACCAGATTTACCCGGAATGCGAGAATTAGTATAACCAGCCCAACCTCCCAGAGAAACTCGCGATGAAAGGCGCCAATTTAAACTTGCTCCCACTGCATTTGTTTGCAGAGAAGCGGACTTACTTGTGTTAGAATTGATAGCAGTCAGTTGGCTATCTCCTGCCAAACTAATCAGATTTCCGTCGGGCGAGTAATCGTTAACATAATAGATAGTAAAATCAACTGGATCGGCTGGTGTCAAAGTTAGTTGTACACCCAATGTATTGTGTCCTTTAGACCCGTTAGAACTGACAAAAAATCCAGAAATGTTAGTTGAATAAACTGCTTGCAAACTGGCTCGCTTCGCAAATTGCCAGTCAATGCCGATGCCGCCTAAACCCAAACCAGTGTTCAAAATTGGGTTTCTTTGGGCGAAGCCAGAAAGGGGGCCCGAAGCTGCACTTTCTGCCCGATTCGGCCCTCGAAAAGCGGTAATCATGTTAACTCCTGCTGTCCCTGCAAACACTGCCAATTTGTCACCGACCAGAAAGCGGTAGTTGAGGTCGCTGATAGTAAATCCAGGAGTTTCACCTAAATTATAAGCAACGTTTACGTCTTCGGTTAATTGTGGTGAATTGCTTCCTTTCTGGTTGTAAAAACCGATTAATAAGTTACTGCGAGGACTAAATTGAGTGGTTAAATATAATTGAGTGAAGTTGATCCAGTTGACATTTGTACCGGGGTCTTTGGTATCCCTTTTGCCGTCTCTGGGAGTCAGATCCGCACGGTTCGGCGTGCGCCATTGTATTCCAAAAATTGTGAATCCCGACAGTTTAGTTGTGGTCGAAAATTGATTGGCTTCTAGTTCGCTAGTTCGCGCTTCTAGCACATCCACTCTGCCTCGGATTGTGGCAATTTCGGCGGCAAATTCTTCTTGCAATTTTTGCAGTTTTATTAAGTCGTCTCGCTTAGCTAGACTTTCAGTTGATTTGGCGATGGACTCGCGGATTGTATCTAAACAAGCATTGACTCCGGCTGCAAATTCATAGCGCGTTATAGCGCGGTTTCCGCGATAGGTTCCGTCGGGGTATCCAGCTATGCAGCCGTATTTCTCTACTAAGGATTGCAGTGCTTGAAATGCCCAGTCTGTGGGCTGTACGTCGCTGAGTTGGGAAACTGATGTAACTTGTTCTAGTGAGTTGTCACCAGGGTAAACTAATGGGGGATTTTCTAATTTATTTTCTTCAACTAATGCGGGTATGGGGGCGGGCTGCGTTTCGCTGGCTTCGGATACGTGAGTTTCTATCTCACTCGCGATAGGTACGGGCGGCTCCGATGTGGGGTTTAGCGGTGAAGTTTCCTCTACATTGTCAGCTTTTTCGACTAATTTGCGATCGGGATTACGATCGCAAATTATCCGCTAGATTATTTGTCGGTGCGGGTAATTGATACCATTCATTAACTGGAGCTTCCGAATTTGCACTATTTGCTGTTGTTTCAGGATCAGTAGTTTCTGCTAAGGCTGGAATGCTGAATAATGCCTGCAATCCGAATCCTAGTATTAAGCTGCTAAGGATTTTCCAAATTTGTCGATCGCACTTATGATTTTTCCTGCTGCTTATACTTTGTGATAAAAAAGCCAAGAAAGTGAGATTAAGCGTGATTTCCTACGGGGTAGCTACGCTTGAGGCACTATTCGAGATGAAGGGCGATCGTAAATTGCATTCATTCTCCCAAAACCGACGAACAAGTCAAAGTGCCGTCCTCGGTTTCTTCCCCTATGTGACGCCTGATTGACTATCCGGTTCCCGTTTTTTTTAAAAGATTTTATAATGAAGGAAAAATCAAAAATCTGCGATATTATTTCCTCAGACATTCCTATGCCATTGCCTTTAATTTTAATCAAAACATCTCGCTCTCGCTCGGATAGTTAAGTAGTAATATTAATGGTGTGGGGGGCGGATATAATCTCAACCAAAATACACCATTGCTTAGCTTTTTATACAGTATATATCGTTTTTTTTCAGCAGCATTCATAAACACCAGATTCATTTCCCAGAGCATTTAAGCAAACTAATCTTTCCCTAATTTTTGATGATGTGAGTGACCGGCTGATTGTTATATGCCTTCAAACGGTGCTGCCAAACCATCAAAGTCCTATCAATTCGTTCCCGGATCTCGGCTAACATTTTATACTCGCTGTCAACACGGGAAAAAGTGTACAGCGATTTATCGGTTAACATCGTTCCGAGGGAAACACGAGCGATTTTTTTAGCGCTCGCCAAGTTTTTGGCTTCAGTATCATTACCGTTGACCCAGCAAAAATAGTAAGTATATTTAACTTATTGAACCCCTTAATACTATAATATTATCACCGCAAATCTGTAGCTGCCAATAGCTGCGCGATCGATCCACACTCCAGAGACTTAAAAGCTATGTGCCAATTACTGGGAATGAACTGCAATGTTCCGACAGATATTTGCTTTTCTTTTGAGGGTTTTTCTGCAAGGGGGGGCAAAACCGACGTTCATCAAGACGGTTGGGGAATTGCTTTCTTTGAAGGTTTGGGATGTCGCCTTTTTATAGACTCTAAACCTGCGATTGCTTCTCCGGTTGCAGAAGTAGTGCGTCGCTATCCCATTCATTCAACTAACGTCATTGCTCACATCCGCAAAGCTACCCAAGGCGAAATTGCTCTGGAAAACTGCCACCCTTTTATTCGGGAACTTTGGGGACGTTATTGGGTGTTTGCTCACAACGGAAATCTCGAAAAATTTGATCCAGAATGTGCCGGAGTTTACAAACCTGTTGGCAAAACTGACAGCGAAAAAGCATTCTGTTTGATATTAGAAAAGCTGCGCTCCACTTTTCCTCAAAGTAAGCCTGCTTTAGCCGAAATTTACCCGGTACTGGAGGAAATTACTAAAAATTTGGCAGAACACGGAATTTTTAATTATTTACTTTCCGATGGAGAACACTTGTTCACCCACTGTTCTACTAATTTGCATTATATTGTGCGACAAGCACCTTTTGCTAGCGCTCACTCGATCGACGAAGATGTAACTGTCGATTTTCGGGAATTGACCAACGAGGACGATCGCGTGGCTGTTATTGCCACTTTTCCGCTGACAGATAACGAAGTTTGGACGCAAATTCAGCCGGGAGAATTGCTGGTATTTCAGGATGGTTTGCCGCTCAATTTTGGGCTGCTGGAGTCTAGTTAACGAGACTTAAACAAATTTAAAGCCTAAACAAAGCCCTAACCTGCTATGTGTGACCCACGTCACCATTATCTTGCAGCGAAGGGACAAATCGATAAGATATAGTTATTAACCTGAAAAAGCAGAGCGTAAATGTTTTCAAAGGTTTGTTTCGCCCATACCTTCTCCATCCTGCTGTTAACTGTTGCCCAATAATCAAACGGCTATTTCCTACTTACTATGCTAAAAGTGTAGGAAACTGCCAGCTAATCAAAGCTCGAATTTTAAACTTCTTAAAGTTTATCAATTCAAATCCACAACGCTTTAATAATTTGGTAGCGGTGCATAGTTATGGAAATCCGGTAGAATCATTTAGTTCCACTTTCTTAACTTCCTTCTCTATGAATTGTCCCCGTTGCCGTTGTAAAAATGTCAGAAAAAATGGTCTGACTCATAATTGTAAGAGTATATATTGGGCAGCGAGACGAGAAGGCATTTAGGGAATTAGGGAACTATTTAGGGCTTGCTGAATAATCGAGTGCATATTGCGTCGCGAAAGGTTTCGAGCGCGCGAGCGAGAATAAA
>NZ_JAUBUG010000090.1:0-25072 GCF_036705345.1 Microcoleus sp. B3-D2 | reverse complement strand
AAAATTATGTGTCGCTGAACTTGAATCATTCCTCAATTGCTATCGTGATTTTTCTTAACTTATTCAGCAAGCCCTACATAACTTTGATCGTGAATCAATGAGACAGCTTCTCATCAAAACTGCACGAGAAGGGCAATTTGATGTAAATCAATGTTCACAATTTGGAAACTACTCTTATCAAGCAGTAGATCAATCCCTTCTAGGTTGTGCAACAGATGTTCATACAGTGTTAGGTAAGGCCTATAATTCATCGGCTAATCAATTTGATTTAACCTTTGAGGAACTGTTTAACTCAATTTTCTGGATAGTTCTTCAGGAAGATATTAATTATCCCATGCCAAGGTATCAGGGTAGGAAGATGCCTTTTTCAAGATATCTTGAAGCACTGTATTGCTTTGACAGCAAACATTCTCTTGATGAGGTGATTGAGCGTGCTTTAATAGAAGGTCGTCCACCTAGTGACTGGAGTGATATGGACTACTCATTTCGACGCTTAATTAATTAGCAGTGGAAATCAGAAATATGTCAAGGCTTGACAGGCAGTGGAACAGAATACCCCTCTCCTAAGATATGTGCGACAAAGCTAGTTCGAGCGTAGAAAGCACGAGATGTACTGCCGTGCCCTTGCCCCTTAGTTCTTGGCTGCACAAGTTTGCCCATTTTTCCACTAAGACTTGAAAACCCTTGAGTTATAATTGTTTCCCGAACAATGTTGTAGTCTGCTTTCACTTGCTCGTAGATTGTAGGATTATCAAGATCGAAGGAAGCTACTGAATGTACACGAGAACAATTATCTGCTTGGCTCTCAAATACCCGTGCAACAACAACCATTTTCTGTAGTTTGTTGAAGAGATGGCTTTCCTCAAATTCTTTGTTTTTGACCTCGACTGGATCTATCATGGTGATTGCCATCGTTTCTTTGACTCTGAGTTCTCCTGTTCGTTTAGGTATTAGTGGAACTAGCTTTAGCTCCCAACTACCAAAATTAGGCGATCGAGATGAGTTAAGGGCTAATCCCAAATAGCGTTCAATTGTATGCCCAGCCCAACCCTTGTTTTTCTTATTTTCTGTGATCCAAACCGTTACACGGTGATGATCTGCTAGTGGTCGAAGATCTTGACCTACTAATGTAGTGAGTCTTTTAATAGCCTCTACTCTTTCCATAGATAACCTTACTTAAATGCCAGTGGTAACTCTACTTGACGGGGATTAATTAAACCGAAGTTATTCCCGGCAGGGTACTTCCGGTTAAACGTTTCATCGAGAGTTCAACATGACCTGCATCTGCTTCACAACCAATAAATTTCCGCCCTAATGATAAAGCTGCAACTCCAGTTGTGGAGGAACCGGAAAAAGGATCAAAAACTAGATCGTCTGGGTTTGTGCTTGCTCGAAGACAACGCGCAACAAGTTCAATAGGTTTTTGTGTCGGATGCTTACCATAGAGTTTTTCATGTTTGCCAGGAGTAGACATTCGCCAGACATTCTTCATCTGTTTGTCGCCATTCTCAGCCTTCATTTCCTCATAATTGAATGTGTAACGTTCTTTTCCTTTACGTGCTTTCGTTGCCCATAGTATTAGTTCTGTTGAATGAGTGAAACAGCGACACCCCAAATTTGGAGGTGGAGCTGGTTTTTCCCAAATAATGTCATTGAGAATACGAAAGCCAATCTGCTGCATGGCAAATCCGACTGATGGATACACATGGAGAGTGCCTGTTACCCAGATGGTACCAGTTGGTTTAAGAAGCCGATAACAAGCAGCCAACCATGCTTTGTTAAACTCATGGTCTAGCTCAGCACCTTGACTGCGATCCCATTCCCCCTTGTTTACCTTGACCATACGACCAGCGACGCAGGTAATACCATCATTGGAAAGGTTGTAAGGCGGATCGGTCCAGATGCAGTCTACGCTTTCAGCAGGCAGCAAAGCCATGAGTTCCAAAGTATCGCCGTGATAAAGGTGAGACAGTCCATCATGCGATCGCCAAACTAGCTCCGGCTTTAGCTGTTCAAGTTGTACTTGTGAAGTCATAAGGCTTGTTTACTACTCGGTTGATAGTCGAAAAGCACAATCTAGATTTTAGATTGGAGTTGAAAGCTTATCACAAATTTCGATCACCCAAGGTTGATCGCCCAAACCCCATATCCCTCACATCGCGCTGGTCTAAAATCTCCTGGGCCGCCAGAAAGGCGATATGCGCGATCGACTTTCACGACAAAACTGCGGCAATCCAGAACTAGAAAGCGTACTATACCGCAAATCGCCCACACTGGAAAATTTTAATACTTTGCTTGAGTAAAACTTGACACAGATCCAAACCATGAATTATATTAGACCTATGGATGCAGCAGACATGATCTAATCATGACATCCCGTTACCCACGAGGGTCGAGGAATTCCGGTAAAGACGTTCTGAATACCAAAATTTATATTTTGGCGAAGGCTCCTTAAGGAGCCTTTGTTATTTTAGGGCTTCGGTAATTCCTTATTCTGCAATAAATTTTTGGCGATGACGAAAAAGCCCACTTTCTTTACTTTACCTATGCCTTCGTATATAGGATAAGCACTGTGTATGTGTAATCTCAGCCTTTTACTTTCTCTAAATGCGGCAAAAGCAACGAAATACTCAACCTCTATACCGTTTGAATCCAAAACTTTAACGATGGCAAATTTTCCATACCCAGCGTGACAAACTAACGTTTCCTTCTCTCCCAATGACTTGACAATACTCGGTAATTGCTTTGAGAGTTGGTATCTCTCAAAATTAAATGTTCTGGACTCTCTCGGCCCATTGTACATTAATAACTGTGATTCTTCGCTAGAAATATCATCAGAATCTTTAGTAAAACAATGTAAACCATAAGTTACTATAAAGTTGTACGTGATTATATTTTTTTCGTCTCTTTTGTCGAGATATTCAACCCAGCGAGCATTAAGATGCGATAAATCATAAATTTCACCATTAAATATAAAATTTTTCCATGATGTAACTTCTTGGACGGTATTGAACTTCATGCTTATAAAATAGAATTTATGCGATTTATTAATTAGGTATATATTTGCTATTATAGTAGTGCCAACGAGCGATGTGTGAAATTTTGATGATTTTCTTGAGTAGAACTTGACTCGACACAAAAAATCGGTTTTGAGCTTGTGCGCGAACTCTGGCTCGAACTTGTTGGGAAATCGCCATTTTGCTTATCCTTTTAATGGTTCGAGCAAGCCGCGCCGCACAGCTTCATTTAAGGCTTGAGCTTGTCGCAATAGTCGAGTTTCATATATGTGGATTAATGCCTGCAATTCATCCAGTTCTACAGATGCGATCGTACCGGATTGTTGGCGGTCTAGCAATTCACTCAATCGTTGTTCTTGGAGTGGTTGCAGCCGGAGTTGAGTCTGAGTGATTACTTCTGAATCAGACAGTGCTGATACTGGTTTAGCGGTTGGTAAGAGAAAATTTTCCAGAGTTTCTACTAGAATCTCACTGACGGTGCGGTGGCGTTGCAGCGCTAGCAATTCTGCTTGGTGATAGACTTCATCTGGCAGATTTAGGGTGATTTTGGCGGTCATAGGTGCAAAGCTATGAAACTAATATTTATATTATGCCATATTTTACTTTTAGTATTAGACATCTGGCAAAAAGAAATGAAGAAGGCTCTCGCTTGCTAAAAATACGGCGACAGCGACAAAGAGGAAAACCAAGTGAAATTAGTTTAGTTTTTACTCATCCCAGAAACCCGGTTTATTAAAAAAACCGAGTTTCTTTATTTATAAAATACTAGACAAGCTGGCAAAAATAGGTTTGTACTTCCGTCCTTAAAATTCTCTTCTGTTCTCTTCCTTTGTCTCATAAGCGTCTTCGCGGTTCCCTCGCCCCTATTTTTTTTGAGACATATCAACTCAAACTCTTGTCAAGCCTAGCTTTTGGGCTTACTTGTCACCCGTCGGTCAAATCATCCTATTTACTTATTGACAATTGCTCTTCTCTGTTGAATTGTCAGGGAACGTATATATAAGGTTACAAATTGTATCACAAGCAACAGAAAGTACCCAATATTTTATGTAGCGCCGTACAATTGAGAAAAGAAACAAGATTAAGAGGCGCGATCGCTATGGGTATCAATGAAAACTTAGACTGGGAAGAAGCATTTGAGTACAGAGCGGGCTTGACAGTGGAGTTGAAGTCGCAGCCTGGGGTTTTGCATACGATCGCTTACTATGAAGTGATGATGGTACCGCCCATCTGGTTAGAAAATGACCCGCGTCCCCGCTATTCTCACGAAGTGCGAGTCGTTTCGCAGCAGCCAACTGTGTCCAATGTTTGCCGGATTTCAGAGTGCCCTGTTTTAGTCGCCTCCTAGGTTTTTTCAGCGTGAAATATTGGCGATGGCATCTAGCCAGCAATCAAACCGATGCAGTGATTTTCGGATTGAGATTGCTTGAGTTTACTTTGTGGCGATGATGGCATCTAACCAGCAATCAAACCGATGCAGTGATTTTCGGATTGAGATTGCTTGAGTTTACTTTGTGGCGATCGCTTAAGATATAGATGGCGACGAGAGTGCGATCGACTCGAATCACTTGACTTGTTAATGTTTCAAGTGAGGAAATAGTCTGATTAATGTTACCAGCCCTTCTAGTTAAATCATTCTCTCCCCTACAGACAATGTATTCCAGCATGATCAGACTGTAAGCTGTGCAGTGTGATAAAATGACGGCGATTTAGAGTTACAACAGCTCGATTTTCACTGACTGCAAAAGCTAACACTTCTTCGTGCGGATTTTTTGGTTATCTTTTCCGGCTTTTTGCAGTGTCAGAATATTGTGAATGATAGGGCGCAGCAATTCTACAACCACTCTGGGAAATTGTTCGTCACCATAAAGAAGCGCCATCATCTTAATCCTCGTCATTCTCGCGGGTATCTATTTTAATTTCATGTGAAAAAGCTGCAGCATAAGCCCAGGCATTTGCTAAATCAGTAGCTGTTAGTGTGGGATAGTTATCTAAGAGTTTGGATTCGTTGATAGCCAAGCGGCGAAAACTCACCAGCCTTAAAACACGAAGGCGACGATTTTTCATATAAGCCTCACGGCCACAGACACCAAGAGGTTTCCTAATTCATTGTTAGGTGTTAGCTAAGTTTTGGGTTAATAATTAGATAATTTGAGCTTTGTTTTTTGGCGTTAAGGCTAGTAGTTGTGCTTCTAATTCGTTGATGCTGATAGAAGCTATTTAATTTAGGAATTCTGTAAGTATTGGCTTTTGCTATTATAGGAAATTCTTTTCTCTCTGTTTTCTTCCTCTGCGTCCTCTGCGTCCTCTGCGGTTCATAAAAAACAAGCCCCTTCACACATGAAATAGCATTCCTATATCTTTTTAACTTCTTGATAAATCTGTCAATTATAAAAATTGCTCACCCTTTTACCATGACTTCAAACGAAGATAAAAAAAATTAACCGAAAAGGAGTCCTACCATTTTAGATTTTAGATTTTAGATTTTAGATTTTAGATTGGGAATGACTGAGGACATAAAACTTTCGATTTGGTCTACAGTTGCATTTTTTTTGAATAACTGCTATCAGCCATCAACAGGCACAAAGTAAAATCAACTTCAGGTATAAATCATTATAACTTCTACCTTGAGACGTATCTTTTTGGGGACTTCCACAATACATCCCACCACTCGCAACATATACGGTTCGGTTCGCAGTGCCGACTCTACAAAAAAAATTTGTGTAAATCCTATTTTCTATTGCTTAATTGCTTGATCCCTGCTAACTTCCGCCTTTATTCCTTCAAAAATGTGCGCTGTTTAGCCAGAAATTAACATTGATTTAAACTTTAATGGAGACATAAACGAGCTAGAATTCAATAGTTGGTGTGGAAGACATGGAGTTTAAATACAAAATGTCTCAGATAACAAATTAATATCGATCGCACTTCACGATCGCACTTGACAAAACAACCACAACTTAGGAGTCAATAGCTGATGATGCTAGGAACAACCGAGATCCCGCAATTAAAGCCGCTTTCCGACTCAGAACTCCACAAAATGAACGCCTACTGGCGGGCGGCAAACTACCTATCCGTCGGACAAATCTATCTCCTCGACAACCCCCTACTCAAAGAACCCCTCAAAATCGAACACGTCAAACCGAGACTCCTCGGACATTGGGGCACTACTCCAGGTTTAAACTTCATCTACGTTCACCTCAACCGCATCATCAAAGCCCAAGACCTCAACACCATCTACATCGCAGGCCCAGGACACGGCGGGCCGGGCTTGGTCGCCAACACCTATCTCGAAGGCACTTATACCGAATATTACTCGAACATTTCCCAAGATGAAGAGGGTATCAAACGGCTGTTCAAACAGTTCTCCTTTCCCGGCGGTATCCCCAGCCACGTCGCCCCGGAAACCCCCGGTTCGATTCACGAAGGCGGCGAACTCGGCTACGCCCTCGTCCACGCTTACGGGGCGGCCTTCGATAACCCCGATTTAATCGTGGCGGCTGTTGTCGGCGACGGGGAAGCCGAAAGTGGCCCGCTGGCTGCTAGCTGGCACTCTAACAAGTTTCTCAACCCGGTTCGCGACGGGGCCGTGTTGCCGATTTTGCACTTGAACGGCTACAAAATTGCCAATCCTACGCTGTTGGCCCGCATTCCGCGCGAGGAATTGGAAAGTTTGATGGTCGGTTACGGCTACAAACCTTATTGGGTGGAAGGTTCAGACCCGGAAACCATGCACCAGTTGATGGCTGCAACTCTCGATACCGCGATCGGCGAAATTAAGGCGATTCAGGAAAAAGCCCGGACGGAGGGCTATTCCGGTCGTCCCCAGTGGCCGATGATTGTGATGAAAACTCCCAAAGGCTGGACGGGGCCGAAGGAAGTTGACGGTAAGAAAACTGAGGATTATTGGCGATCGCACCAAGTCCCACTTTCGGAAATGGCTTCTAAGCCGGGACACGTCCAACTCCTGGAAGATTGGATGAAAAGCTATAAGTCGGAAGAACTCTTCGACGAAAAGGGCAAGTTAATTCCCGAATTGGCGGAACTCGCGCCCAAGGGATCTCGACGCATGGGGGCAAATCCCCACGCTAACGGCGGCCTGCTGCTGCGAGACTTGAAAATGCCGAAATTTGAAGACTATGCCGTTGACGTGCAAAAACCGGGCACTGTAATGGCAGAAGCAACCCGCGTTTGCGGCCGCTTCCTGCGAGAGGTGATGACACTCAATCAGGAAAACGCCAATTTCCGCATTGTCGGGCCTGACGAGACGGCCTCAAACCGCCTCGATCCGGTGTTTGAAGTGACGAACCGGGTGTGGGCGGGGGAAATTTTGCCCGAAGACGACCACATCTCCCCCGACGGCCGGGTGATGGAAGTCCTCAGCGAACATTTATGTCAGGGTTGGCTGGAAGGCTATTTGCTAACAGGAAGGCACGGATTTTTCTCCTGCTATGAAGCGTTTATCCACATCATTGACTCGATGTTCAACCAACACGCTAAATGGTTGAAAACTACTCGCGACATTCCTTGGCGCCGACCGATCGCCTCTCTCAACTACCTGCTAACTTCTCACGTTTGGCGACAAGACCACAACGGTTTTTCTCACCAAGATCCGGGTTTTATCGACCACGTAATTAACAAGAAAGCGGAGGTTGTGCGGGTTTATTTGCCGCCGGATGCGAATACTTTGCTGTCTGTAACGGATCACTGTCTCCGCAGCCGCCACTATGTCAACGTGATTATTGCAGGGAAGCAGCCGGCATTGCAGTATTTGGATATGGATGCTGCGATTAAACACTGTACGGCCGGCATCGGTATTTGGGAGTGGGCTAGCAATGATAAAGGCGGCGAACCGGATGTGGTGATGGCTTGCGCGGGTGATGTTCCGACGCTGGAAACTTTGGCTGCTGTTGACATTCTCCGCCGAGATTATCCCGATTTAAAAGTGCGGGTGGTTAATGTGGTGGATTTGATGACTCTTCAGCCTTCGACAGAACATCCTCACGGTTTGTCTGACAAGGATTTTGATGCTTTGTTCACGAAAGATAAGCCGGTGATTTTTGCTTTTCACGGCTATCCTTGGCTGATTCACCGATTGGCTTACCGCCGGACGAATCACTCGAATATTCACGTTCGGGGTTACAAGGAGGAGGGAACGACTACGACGCCGTTTGATATGGTGGTGGTTAATGACCTCGATCGATTCCATTTGGTTGGAGATGTTCTCGATCGCGTTCCGAAACTGAGTTCAGTCGCAGCTTACGGCAAACAAGCTATCCGTGACAAGCTGATCGAACACAGGCACTATATCAACGAACACGGCGATGATATGCCGGAAATCCGCGACTGGAAGTGGCCGCACGCGGGCCCGGTTTCGTCGGAAGCGCCGAAGGAAACGAAAGATCCGACAACGACTGGAGATCAAACCGTGCGATCGGGTGCTCCTGGGTAGGTGCGATCGCCTCTCGACCTCTGCGTGAATCCGCGTTAATCTATTGTCATCTGCGGTTAACAAATTCTCTTTTTTTAACCGCAGATACAGGCAGATTAACACAGATTAACGCAGATGAGTTAGATTAATTCAACAGGATCGGTAATGCTGAAAGAAATAGAAATCCAAAATTTTAGGTGTTTTGAGAAAATCAAAATTTCGGGGTTTGAAAGAGTCAATTTAATCGGCGGTAAAAATAATGCTGGAAAGACAGCTTTGCTAGAAGCACTTTTTCTCAATGTTGCTCCAGACGCTAGCAGTCTAGCAATCCTAAGAGACCTTAGAAGAGAGCCATCAGAAGCCATAGAATATATGGCTAATAGAAGCTGGGATAACTTATTTTATGCACTAAAAAAAGATAGATGTATAGTAATTGTTGGAAAACAAGAAAATAATACCATTAGAGTAGAAATTCAGGTAGAAATCAATTCATTACAATCTAGTTTAATTTTTAAATCCACGAGACAAGAAGACCTATCTATTTGGCGATCAACAAAGGTTCCGGCCGGAGGTTTAAGGAATTTTCGCATTTCTATGGACCAAGTACCAATCATTCCCTCCTGGATCAGGATTTCGGGAAAAGAACTCACACAAGCATACGATAACGCGCGTTTGGATGATAAAGATAGCGAAGTTTTGAAAGCTTTTCAAATTCTTGACCCTACAATCGAATCAGTAGAGAGTTTTTCGATTGGGGAACCCACACTTTACTTGAGAAGAAAAGGCGAAAAGCGTTTGCCTTTATCATTGTTTGGAGATGCCATTAACAGAGTTGCAGAAATTATCCTTAAACTGGTAAACAGTGAATACAAAATCTTGCTAATCGATGAGATAGAAAATGGCATACACTATACAAACCAGCGGGAGTTTTGGAGAATTTTATTTCGGTTGGCGGTGGAACGGGATACGCAGATTTTTGCTACAACTCACAGTTTAGAGATGCTGCAAGCATTTGCTTATGTTGGTTTAGAACTCAATCAGGAATGTAGCAGCGCATATTTTGAACTAGCCAAGAAACCGAAAACAGATCAAATAATCGGAATCAGGCGCGATTTAGAAACTTTGAATTACGCACTAGAACATCAAAAAGGAGTGAGAGGTGAGTAATCTCGTAATAGTAGAAAGTAAAAATGATGCGATTTTTATGAAAGCAATGGTTGAATTTCTCAACTGCGACATCCAGATAGAACAACCTATTTATATAGATGAGTATAAAGCTTTGTCAGGCTTGGATGAAAAAAAATTAACCAATGCTTTAAAAGCTTTAAAAGCCGATCTTCAAAAAACAGATATAGAAAAGATTGGAATTATTATCGATATTGATAACTATTCAGATCAAGAACGGCTGGAATTTGTAGATAGATGTATAAAACAGGTGTTTGAAGCTGAAAGCTTGTCAAGCACTAAACAATTTATCGATATTTGTGGAGATAGTGGAACAAATGCAAAATTGGCTTGTTACTTTACGAATTTTGAAGGCATAGGCGAACTGGAAACTGTTTTAAAGGCAATAAAGGCTAGAAAATCTCCTCATGCTGATTGTTTGAATAGCTGGAAAACTTGCATAGAAAGCCAGAAACAGCAAATCGAGCGCAAGGATTTTGATAAATTTTGGGTAAGCATCTATCTCAGGTATGATACTTGCTCAAATCAGGAACAGACGCAAGCTGGAAGCAAATGCAGTATGTCTGGGTTTGATTATGTTATGGAACACAAAAAAGATATTTGGGATTGGGATAATCCTGCTCTCGATGATTTGAAGGAGTTTTTTAAACTCTTTTGCTAACATAGTAAAATTCACACACAATTAACTAACTCATGAGCTTAAAAATCTACTTTGTACGACACGGTGAAACGACTTACAGCAAGACTGGCGGTTTCTGCGGCCATATCGATCCAGAATTAACGCCCGTAGGTTCTCAAATGGCAGAACAGTTTGGCGCCGCTTACGCAAAATTGCCTTGGAATGCTGTTTATGTCAGTCCGATGAAACGAACTATTGCTACTGCAAAACCTTTGTGCGATGCTGCGGGAATTGAAATGCAGCTTCACGACGGACTTAAGGAAATTAATTACGGTGAGTGGGAGGGCAAAACAGTAGAAGAGGTCAAAAAAGAATACGAAGAAGATTATATTAATTGGCTGACTGAACCTGCTTGGAATGCACCGAATGGCGGCGAGACTTCCGTGGAAATTGCTAGCCGATCGTCCTTAGTTATCGCAGAAATTCAGGAAAAGTACAAGAGCGGTAATGTTTTGGTTGTCTCGCACAAGGCGACTATTAGAATTATTCTGTGCAGTTTGTTGGGGATTGATTTGGGACGTTATCGCTATCGCATTGCCACTTTAGCAGCTTCTGTCAGTATTGTTAAGTTTGACGTGCGCGGGCCGCTGCTGGAGGTTTTGGGCGATCGATCGTACATGGATGAAACTCTCCGGAATTTACCCGGTACTTGAAATTGCGGGTAAGGTGCGGGAGCGCACCTCCATTCTGCAACTAAATCGCGCCTATGTTAGACAATCCTAAAATAGCACCTGCTCCCAAAATATGACCAAAGGCCATAGTTCCCACAACTGCACCCAAACTCAAACCGCCGAACATACTGGATGAGGGCATTGCTGGGCCTGTGCGAGGATTCTTGATTGTTGATTTGCCGATCGCAATAGCTAAAATATTGCAAAGAATCATAATTAAACCGATCGTGGGGCTCCACTCTACGGTTCTGGGGGCAATGGCAAGTAAAATTGGTGTAAACATCGATCGGCTCCTTATACTTTAGTCAATGAAAATCTGATGATGAAAGTATCAAATAACTGCAACGCTTAGCTACAGATTGCATTAATACTTAATTATTTGATATATTTCGTAATGTTAGATTCTCCTCTTGAACGCAGGGCTAGCCAGAAACCGGGTTTTTTAACATAATACTTGGTTGCCACCCGCAGAAAAGGTAAAAAAACCAATTTATTGGGCCGGATTGCGTCGGGTAGTGAATTAGCAATTACCTATTATCTATTACCATGAAAATATTAGTTTTAAACGCAGGTTCTAGCAGTCAGAAAAGCTGCTTGTACGAACTAAATGACAGGCTTCCCGATCGCCCGCCGCAACCCCTCTGGGAAGCGCAAATTGACTGGAATCACCGCGAAGGTGTGGGTCAGTTGAAGGTCGAAACTGCTTCGGCAACTGAACTTGAGGAAGAATTCGCCTCAGACTCTCGCGAAGCCGCCATTTCTCGAATGCTGGAGACTCTGTGGCAGGGTAAAACTCAAGTTATTAATAGTTTAAACGAGATTGATATTGTCGGCCACCGCGTCGTACATGGCGGACAAGACTATCAGCAAAGTACGTTAATTTCCCCGGATGTTAAAGAGGCGATCGCCCGTTTATCGGTTTTCGCCCCCGTACACAATCCCGTCAACCTCGAAGGCATCGAAGCCCTTGAAAAAATCCTCCCAAATCGGCCGCAAGTAGCAGTATTTGATACAGCTTTTCACGCGCAATTGCCGCCCGCCGCCTTTGTTTATCCCGGCCCCTACGAATGGCTGGAAAACGGGATTCGCCGCTACGGTTTTCACGGCATTAGCCATCAATATTGCGCGCGCAGGGCGGCTCAACTTCTGAACCGTGATTTGACCGATTTGCGGCTGATTAGCTGTCATTTGGGCAACGGATGTTCTCTGGCGGCGATTCGCGGGGGCGTGAGTGTTGACACGACGATGGGTTTTACTCCTTTGGACGGTTTGATGATGGGAAGTCGATCGGGTGCGATCGATCCGGGGATTATAATTCATTTGTTAAGGCGAGAAGATTTAACTTCTGAAAAATTAGATAATATTCTCAATCGTAATTCTGGTTTAAAAGGGATTTCTGGGGTATCTAGCGATATGCGGCAGATTGGAGATGCGATCGCCCAAGGTAATGAGAGAGCTCAACTTGCTTTGGATATTTACATCCACCGTTTGCGCGCCGGAATTGCGGCGATGCTGGCGAGTTTGGGTGGGTTGGATGCTTTGATTTTTACGGCGGGAGTTGGGGAAAATTCTGCTGTTGTGCGATCGGCTGCTTGCAAAGCTTTTGGATTTATGGGTTTAAAATTGGATGGGGAGAAGAATCAACAGTCACCCGTTGATGAAGATATTGCGGCAGTGGATTCAGCGGTGAGAATTTTGGTCATTCACACGCAGGAGGATTGGGAAATTGCGCGAGAATGCTGGAAACTTTATCACTAACTTATTTTATGAATTCCTTCAACAGCGATGGCAGATTAGCTTCGCCGAAGCGTCAACAATCACAAACGGTGCAACCGGAATTTCTCTAATTCATCTGCGTTAATCTGTGTTAACCTGCCCTCATCTGCGGTTAAAAAAAGAGAATCTATTAACCGCAGATGACAATGGATTGACGCTGATTCACGCAGATGAAAAGAATAGATATATGAAGAATTCCGATGCTAACAGATTTGATATGACAGCGCAAGGCGTGGCCGGATTGTTAAGAGTTGCTAACTGGAATTTATTTGGGGATGTTGGTTAATAGTGAGTGGCGCCGATTACAAAACTTGCCTGGGGGCGATCGGAATTTCAATAATAAACTCGCTCCCCTCTCCTGGTGCAGAAACGCAAGTCAATTTTCCGCCGTGAGAACTCACAACAATCGAGTGAGAAATAGACAATCCCAAACCAGTTCCCGAACCCACGGGTTTAGTTGTAAAAAATGGATCGAATATCTTGTGCAGCACCTCATTGCTCATCCCCGGCCCGCTGTCGGCAATTCTAATTATGACAGAATTC
Source organism: Microcoleus sp. B3-D2 (assembly GCF_036705345.1). Classification (NCBI taxonomy): domain Bacteria; kingdom Bacillati; phylum Cyanobacteriota; class Cyanophyceae; order Oscillatoriales; family Microcoleaceae; genus Microcoleus; species Microcoleus sp. B3-D2. Next base: position 11,770 of record NZ_JAUBUG010000090.1, on the reverse strand, counting down.
CTGTCTGTCACCTCTGTAGAAATTGTAATAGCAAGCTGTTGATGAGAGTTTGCCGGGTCATCTCTTGCTACGAGGAGAGCATCGATCGCATTGGTGAGAATATTCATAAACACCTGATTGAGTTGTCCGGCGTAGCATTCCACCAGGGGTAGAGAACCGTAGTCTTGAATCACCTTAATAGACGGTCGTTCCAATCTATCTTTGAGGCGGTGTTGCAAAATCAGTAGGGTGCTGTTAATACCCTCATGGATATCCACTGGTTTAAAGTCTGCTTCGTCCATCCGCGAAAAGTTCCGCAACGACAGGACAATTTGGCGGATGCGATCGGTACCCATTTTCATCGAAGACAGCATTTTGGGCAGGTCTTCTTGCAAGAACTCCAGGTCGATTTCTTCGGCTGCGATTTGAATTTCGTCAGCAGGGTTAGGATAGTGCTGTTGATAAAGCTGCACGAACCCTAACAAATCTTGGGCGTATTGCTGTGTATGGACGAGGTTGCCGTGAATGAAGTTGACCGGGTTGTTAATTTCGTGGGCGACTCCAGCAACCATTTGCCCCAAACTAGACATTTTTTCGCTATGAATTATCTGTGATTGGGTGCGTTGCAACTCACTTAGGGCGTTTTTGAGTTCACCGGTGCGGTATTCCACCCGGTCTTCTAATTCTGCATTACTTTTTTCTAAGGCGGTAAACGATTCGCGCAGTTGTCTTGCCATGTGGTTAAAGGAGTTGGCAAGGGCGTTGAGTTCTTTAATACGGCTGTCTTCTACAGCTTGGTCGAAGTTGCCAGATGTTATTGCCTCACTCGCCCGATTCAGTCGCAGAATCGGACGCGCAATCCAGCCGGAGGTGAGAACGCCCATCCCACAAGCTACCCCCAATGCTGCTAAGCAGAGCAAGATTGTGGTGCGAGTATTGGCATCAATCTGTGCCATGAACTCGCTTTCTGGCACACTCACCACCACTAACCAATCCAATCCATATTGGTCGCGCCAGGGAGTGACTTGCACATAGTAGAGTTCTCCCTGAAAATCAAGTCGCAGATCGGTGTTTCCAGAAATGGATTGAAACCCTTTGAAGCGTTGCTGGATTTGTTTGGCAATTCCCTGCACTATGGGATTGCCACTGTCGATCGCCTTCAAACGCCGAATCTCGTCTTTGACGGTGGTAAAGGGTTGTTCTTTCGCAGAATTTGCGATCAACAGCCCATTTCGTTCCATGATGAAAACCTGCCCTGAGCTACTGACATCTATATTCCGTAAGAAATCGCTCAGTTTCAACAGATGGATATCGACTCCAACCATTCCGAGCAAGCGATTATTTGCGTCATAGATGGGGCGACCCGCCGAGGCAGCGATGTAGGGATAATTGGGATAATTCATGGTGACGATCCGCGACCAGATGGGTTTACCTGCTTTCAGGGGCTCGGTGTACCAGGGTTCTTGGAAGTTGTTCCAATCATAAATAGTCAGGACGTGAGTGCGATCGCCTTTGTTATCTGTGGCATAGCTGGTGACATTATTCGGCGGTTTGGGACTCCAATCATCAATCACGACGGTTTTGCCGTCGTAGTATCCGGCTCCTACTCCCTCACCCGTGGTCAGTCCCATGCCGATGTAAGTCAGGTCATAGGCCTGCACTTGGTGCCAGAAATACTTACCAACGGTTTGGCGATCGCGCACATCCAGCAATCCCATCCGAATCGCATCGGCGTTAATCTGAATCACTTGATGCGGAATAGATAAATAAGCATTCAGATGCTGATTCACCGTACTGCTGGTTCGATCCATCAACCGATCCGCCAGGTCGTTTACCGCTTTTTGTCCATTTTTGAACGACAAATATCCCACCAGACCCACCGCTCCACAGATTTGCAAAACAAATGGCACGATCAGTATGAGCTGCAATGGGATCGCCTTAGTTTTGCCGAAGTGACGTATATTCATGATCGGAAATTACTTTTATTTTAGTATGATCTACTATCTACAGTTCGATCGTGAAGATACACACACTATTTACTTTTTTCATTAAAAATCTGACACTTTTTATCCTTTGCCGGAGCATTGCCACCTCGTCGTGATCTACAGTCCTCATGGTGGCTGCAAAAGGGCGATCGCCCTTTTATGAAAACCCGATCGCTCGACTTTGCTACAGAGTTTTCGCCTAGTTAAAATTGCGAATTCAAAGTTTAGTAAACTGAGATGTTACACCATTCTCAATAAGGTTTTTATGGACAGGTTCGGGGGCGCACCCCACAAGAAATTCATTTTTTGTGGAACAGGCCGGAAAGCCTGTTCATGAAAATGGTGAAAGATATCAGGTAAACGCAATGCGTGGCCGGATTGTTAAGGGTTGCTAACTGGAATTGATTTGGGGATGTTGGTTGATGGTGATGCCGGTTACAAAACTTGCCTGGGGGCGATCGGAATTTCAATAATAAACTCGCTCCCCTCTCCTGGTGCAGAAACGCAAGTCAATTTTCCGCCATGAGAACTCACAACAATCGAGTGAGAAATAGACAATCCCAAACCCGTTCCCGAACCCACGGGCTTAGTTGTAAAAAATGGATCGAATATCTTGTGCAGCACCTCAGTGCTCATCCCCGGCCCGCTGTCGGCAATTCTAATTATGACAGAATTCCTGGCTGTAACCTCGGTAGAAATTGTAATCGTAGGCTGTTGATGAGAGTTTTCCGGGTCATCTCTTGCGACGAGGAGAGCATCGATCGCATTTGTCAAAATATTCATAAATACCTGATTCAACTGAGACGCATAACAAGTAATTAGTGGTAGCGTGCTGTAATTTTTAATCACCTCAATTCCCAAACGCCCGCCCTCTTTTCTCAGGCGCGGTTGCAGCAACATCACCGTACTGTCGATGCCTTGATGGATATCTACCGACTTCATTTGCGCTTCGTCGAGGCGAGAGAAATTCCGCAAGCTTAGCACAATATCCCGGATTCTTTCCGCTCCTACTTTCATGGAATCCAGCAGCTTTTGCAAATCCTCGCTCAAAAATTCCAGCTCAATTGTTTCTATTTCTTCTAGAATTTCATCAGCAGGTTCTGGATAGTGCTGCTGGTAAAGTTCAATCAATTTTAGCAAGTCTTTAACGTATTCGCTAGCCGGATTAAGATTGCCGTAAATAAAACTTACAGGATTATTAATTTCGTGAGCTACACCAGCGACCATTTGCCCCAAACTAGACATCTTTTCCGTTTGGATTAATTGAGCTTGAGTTAGTTTAAGTTCGCGCAAAGTTTGTTCTAAACGCTCGTTTTTTTCATTTAACTCCTGCGTCCGCTCTTGCACTTTCTGTTCCACAGAATTGTAAAGCAAAGCATTTTCCAAAGAAATAGCAACTTGGGAAGAAAGCAACCTTAAAACTTCCAATCTGTGGGGAGTAAATGCTCCGACAGTCAAATTGTTTTCTAAATAAAGAATGCCGATCAGTTTGCCTTGATTGATGATTGGAGTACACAAAATAGATTGCAGTTTGTGTTTAGCGATGTAAGGATCTGCTGTGAATAGTCCCTCAGCCGCCGCATTGCTCAACACCAAATCCAAGCGAGTCCTTTCCACATAATTAATCACCGTCACAGGTAAATCATGATAGTCTCCAACAGGCGTAAATTGCAGCACATCTACATCTTCAGCAAATACTGACGCTTTAGCTGAAATCAACAGTTGACCATCTCTAACTAAAATCAGAAAACCTAATTGAGCACCTGCATTTTCTAAGGAAATTCTCATCAAAGAAGCCAGCAACTTATCGAGGACAATTTCGCTAGAAATCGCCAGAGATGCTTTCATTACCGTTGCCAAATCCAGCACTCTCGCATCGCTGCCAGTAGAAGTATGAATAGTTGTGGTAGTTTGATTGTTGTTAAAACTTCCGTTGAGCGGCGTCATTTCCCGCAACTGCGGATACTTCTGTTCTAAATCTTCTACTTTGCGAACTGCACCCCAGCGCAAGTAGCACGAGTGAGCTTCGCGCAAGTGAATTTTGGCATATTGATACTTGCCTTTACTCAACCAAAACTTAGCTGCTAGTTCATTAGCTAGCGCTTCATTTTGGACAAACTCATTGTCTTGGGCTAAATTTATAGAGAAATCGTACAGTTCTACAGCTTCTGAATCTTTCTTGGAAATTCTGGCTATTTCTGCTTGTACTAAAAGATACTTGTGCAGAAAATTTTCGGCACAATTGTCTGCCCAAATTTTCATCTGTTTTTGGTTTTCCTCTAACTTTTCCAAGTATTCCTTTTGCTTGTCTTCTGAAACATTTGGAAAAACGGCGGCTAAAGTTAGAGAAAAGAAAAAATTCCATTCGGTAGCCGGTATCGCTCCGGTAATAAAAGATAGCTGTTTTTCTACTTCAAAAGCTAGTTGTAGCGCTTCGTTGAAGTTGCCGTACCAGTACATTACCTGGCATTTGCGAATCTGATAAAGGCAGAGCGAGTACAAATTTTGATGAGCTTGACAGTTGTGTACGTATTCAGCTTCGCTGATATCTTCGCTTTCAAATACAAACTTTTCAGGAGTTAGTTTGCTCAAGTTACGCAGGATTAACTCTACCCCTAATAATATATCGGTTACGAGCTGATTTTTGGTTTTTTGGCTGAACTGCAAATATCGGCTCGTGTCTGCCAGAATTTGCGAGATTTCTTTACCTTGAAAAAATGAGTTAGCTATGCGGTTGGACAGGATATAACCCGCATACTCTAAATCTCCTGATTCTAAAGCTGCTTGATATCCTTCATTGCTGATTGCGTGGGAATCTTTGATGTGATTGAACCAGTAATAAAAAATACTGACCAGGGATGAACAAGCTCTGCATTTCAAGCCGATATTGCCAGATTTTTCGCTGAGATTCAGCGATAGCAAGCCGAATTGATACGCAGCTTTGTAATCTCCCGAAACTGCGTTTAAGAACATACCGTAGCCAGCATAGCAAAGAGAGGCTTCGGGTACTAAACCGTATTGTAGAGAAAGATTGACTCCTTTTAAAACGCTGACTTTCCACAAATCGGGATTTTTGAGGTACGCGGATGTCAGCAAGTTTGTAATTAATTTGACTGCCACTTTTTTGTCTGGTACAGTCATTTCGGGGGCGTCAATTAGGGAAGCTATTTCTCTACCTGCTAAAATATTTGTAGCGGCTGCAAATTCTTCGGATATGACTTTTTGCAGCCCGTCTAGCGGCAAGTCAATGCCTAGCAAGTCCAAAGCTTGGATTCCGGCTTTAACGGCTTCTTCGTACTTCGCCCGCAGGGTGTACTGCACGATCAGCAGGTTGTAAATTTCTACCTTTTCTAAGGGCGATCGCGCTTTTTCCAACGTTATATTAATAAATTCTTCGGAGTTCTCGAAATAACCGTTTAAATACTCAACATTTGCCCGCTCCATGTGCAAGGCAAAGGCTAAATCGTAGTGGGCATCCCAAATATCGGCGCTCAAACCGTCCATGCCTGCGGTCAAATACTGCAAGGCAGCAACATAAGCAGTGGCATCTTTGGCTCTGCGGGCCGCGTCTAAATTCAGCGTTGCCAGTTCAATTAATTCTCGATCGTCTTTAATTAGCGATCGAGCCACATTCAAGTGATCGACTAATTCAAAGATTCTGTCAGCGCGATATTCAGCCGGAGTATTTTCTAGGATTTGCCTGCCTATTTTCAGGTGAACTGCCTTTTTTTGCGAGTCGTCGATCAGAGCGTAAGCTGCTTGCTGTACGCGATCGTGCAAAAATTTATAATTCAGAATTAAGAGCGGAAACAGCACGTAATCTAATGACTTGCTTTCCAATTCCGAAGTTGGCAGAATCAGTCCCGACTTAATGGCGGGCAACAGGTGAGAAAAAGTTTCGGAGGCTTCTTTTTCATGAATTAAAGAAAGAGTATTCAAGTCAAACTCGTTGCCCAAACAAGCCACTAAACGCAAAACTTGCTGCGTTGAAGTTGGCAGTTTTCTCAATTTTTGTACCATCAAATCTACTACATTGTCAGTGATAGCGCACTGTTCAATTTGAGTCATATCCCAATGCCAGCCACCTTTACTACCCGACTGTGGCGGGTGAAAAACTAGCAGGTTTTCCTGATACAATGTTTGCAGGAATTGATTGACAAAAAAAGGATTCCCGTCGGTTTTGCTGATTACCAATTCAGCTAAAGGTTTGACAGATTCTCGATCGCTGTGCAAAGTCTCCGCAATCAAATGAGTTATGTTTTCCACCCCCAGCGGCGACAAAGCAATCTGATTAATGATAGCTTCCTGATTTCGCAGTGTCTCCACTGTCATCATTAAAGGATGAGTAGGACTAACTTCATTATCCCGATAAGCACCAATTAAAAACAGATATTGCGTAGCTTCATCTGTCATCATCAATTCGATCAGCTTGAGAGTAGCCGAATCAGCCCACTGCAAATCGTCGAGAAAAATGACCAGCGGATGTTCGGGCTGGCAAAATACGCGAATGAAATTTTGAAATACTAAATTAAAGCGGTTCAGAGATTCCGTGGGCCCCAACTCAGCTACAGGAGACTGAGCTCCGACAATTAGTTCAACTTCGGGAATGACATCAATAATAATTTGTCCGTTTTGACCGAAGGAACTGCGGAGTTTTTCGCGCCAAACTGCTAATTGAGCCTCACTTTCAGTTAACAGTTGCCGCACCAATTCCGAAAAAGCGCTGACAACGGCCGAGTAAGGAATAGTCCGCTTATACTGGTCAAACTTTCCCCAAATAAAATATCCACGCCTGCGGGTAATAGGTTTGTCTAAAATCTTCACCATTGCAGATTTGCCAATGCCGGAATAACCGGCAATCAGCATCATCTCGCTGCGGGATTTATGTTGTCCTCTCGCCAGGACTGACAAGGGACTTTCTTTTTTCGATTTGCTCTCTTTTTTGATGACAGAAATTTGGGAATCTTCGGTGCGGTAGCCTCGATTATTTGTTGCTGCTACCCGTTCAAATGCCGCTAAAAGAGTTTCAACTTCTCGCTGTCTGCCGTAAAGTTTTTGAGGTATTTGAAATTTGTCGGAAATATCTTGGCGGCCGAGAGGAAACTCAGAAACAACCCCAGATGTTTGCCACTGAAACAGGCAGGATTCCAAATCTGCTTTTAGTCCCCAAGCACTTTGATAGCGCTCCTCAGGAGTTTTTGCTAACAATTTCATCACAATATCTGAAACAGTTTGAGGAATTTCAGGTGCAATTTCAGCGAGAGGTACTGGCTGTTTGGCAATGTGACAGTGAACTAACTCCATGGGATCTGTAGTGGGAAAAGGGAGTTGTCCTGCCAGGAGTTCATAGAAGGTCACACCGAGCGAATAAAAGTCGGTGCGGTAATCGACTACCCGGTTCATTCTACCGGTTTGTTCGGGCGACATATAGGCTAAAGTGCCTTCTAAAAAATTGGGATTTTTACTCGGGATATTTTCCAGGTTGGATGCAGTTGAAATGCTAAAGTCTATTAGTTTTACTTGTCCTGTCGCCGGATTAAAAACTATATTAGAGGGGTTTATATCTTTATGAATTACATTTTTTCCGTGAATTTCGCCCAAAGTTTCCGCAACTTTGATAGCCGTAGTCAGAAATCCTAAAATGGTAAATTTTTGGGAACCCATAAATATCTTTAAAGATTCCCCGCCAAAATCTTCTAAGATCATTGCCAGACTATTTCTAACCTGTTGCAACTTATACACTTTCACAACTCCGTCCAACAGGCTTAAGTTGGCAGTTATCTCATATTCGCGCTTGTATCTATTCAGTTCTTCAGGAGTCGGATAGTCTTCTTTGATAAGTTTGATAATAACAGGTTGGTTGTTCTGCTCGTTGTGGCCGCGGTAAACCAGGGAAGTGCTGCTTTCATAAATGAGAGCGAGAACTGCAACGCCGGGAATTGCCATCATAGTTGGGTTCTCTCAAATTAGGTGTGCTTGGTCAATGTTACAGGACTTACGCGCGGCGGGCTAGAAACCGGGTTTCTTCGTTGCTAGTCGTTGACAAACCCAAGATTTTTTCGTATAAACCGGGTTTCTTTTCGTAAATCCTCTGTTATTCTTCATTATCGCTCAAGAGCTATCTTTTGGGATGTGTGGGAAAGCAGGCCTTGACAGCAAAGAGCTACTGCTGACAAAAGCACGCTGGGGCTTTCGTCACCTCAGCAGTTAGGTAAACAAGATCACAAATACAGGATTTGTGCAAGGATTTACTCTAATGCTCGATCGCCATGCTGACAACTAAATCGTCTCAGATTCCAAGCAATCGCTTGATTTTAGTGGAGCGTCACCACATCTCGTGAAAATACGCAAGTGCTGAAAGATTTATTTTTTCCGGTGATAGGGCACGAATTTGGGGTGCTTAAAAAAAACCGGGCGGTGCAAATCTTAACTATAATTCGCTACCGAGGCGCGGAGGGAGTTAAGTGTTGCTTCGGAAGCTGCAATTTCCTTCAGTTCTATCTATTTTGACCGATCGATTAACAATACTAACTGACCGAAAGCATCCAGGATACAAGCCCCCGGATTCATTCCAACGCGCAGACTCAGGACCCAGAAATAAAAAACCTGTATCCGATAAAGAAACCCCCGAATTTATCCGTGGAGTCAATGCTTCCATTCTTTAATCTAAAATCTAAAATCTAAAATCGATTGACCGTTTGAACAGAGTAAATTTGACAAAAAATGCCGAATTATTGCACCTTGTCTGGTGCGCGGCAGCGAACTCTAGGGCGATAGGATTTGCCTAGCTCTGAAGAAAATTGGAGAAAAGATTAAGAATTATTGCCATAAAAGCAAGGTCAATTTGTTGGAATTACGGGCCAAATCCTAAGCAGCAAAGGCTTTTGAGCATTTACCACATCTGGAAATCATCAGAAAGTTACTATTTCTAAAGGATTCATCCGGTGAGAAAATCAGAAACAACCTTAAAATTTAGCAGTAATCGCCCGATCGGGCAATTCTCAACCAGCACCAGGAAAAATACCTATGAAATTGGCTTATTGGATGTACGCAGGCCCAGCCCACATCGGCACTTTGCGCGTCGCCACTTCCTTCAAAAACGTCCATGCGATCATGCACGCACCGATTGGAGACGACTATTTTAACGTCATGCGTTCCATGCTGGAGAGGGAACGGGACTTCACCCCGGTAACTACCAGCGTCGTTGACAGACACGTACTGGCGCGGGGTTCGCAGGAACGGGTGGTGGACAACATCACCCGCAAAGACAGAGAAGAACACCCAGATTTAATCGTGCTCACCCCGACTTGCACCTCCAGCATCCTGCAAGAAGACTTAGAAAACTTCGTGGAGCGAGCTCAATTGGATGCCAAAGGCGATGTATTGCTGGCGGATGTTAACCATTATCGGGTAAACGAACTGCAAGCGGCCGATCGCACTTTGGATCAAATCGTCCAATTTTACATAAACAAAGCCCGCAAAAAAGGCGATTTAGTAGAAGCCAAAAGCGAAAAACCATCTGTCAACATTATCGGTATGTCTACCCTGGGTTTCCACAACCAGCACGACTGCACCGAGTTGAAGCGTTTGATGGCAGATTTGGGCATTGAAGTCAACGAAGTTATTCCCGAAGGTGCTTCGGTTCACAACTTAAAAAGACTGCCCCGCGCTTGGTTTAACTTGGTTCCTTATCGGGAATTGGGGATGATGGCCGGGGAGTATTTGCAAAAAGAATTCGGTACGCCGATGGTGGATATTACGCCGATGGGTGTGGTGGAAACGGCGCGCTGTATCCGCAAGATTCAGCAAGTTTTAAACGCTCAAGGTGCGGATGTTGATTACGAAAACTTTATTGACCAACAAACTCGATTTGTATCGCAGGCTGCTTGGTTTTCGCGATCGATCGACTGCCAAAACTTAACCGGCAAAAAAGCCGTCGTATTTGGCGATAATACCCACGCTGCGGCGATGACGAAGATTTTGGCTCGCGAGATGGGAATCCACGTTGTGTGGGCTGGAACCTACTGCAAACACGACGCTGACTGGTTCCGGGAACAGGTTAGCGAGTATTGCGATGAAGTGCTGGTGACGGACGATCACGGGGCGATCGGGGATGCGATCGCCAAAGCGGAACCTTCGGCAATTTTCGGCACGCAAATGGAACGCCACGTTGGTAAGCGATTGGATATTCCTTGCGGCGTAATTGCTGCACCGATTCACGTCCAAAATTTCCCGATCGGCTACAAGCCATTTTTGGGTTATGAAGGGACGAATCAGTGCGTAGATTTGGTCTACAATTCCTTCACTTTGGGAATGGAAGACCACTTGCTGGAAATCTTCGGCGGCCACGATACCAAGGAAGTGATTACGAAGGGAATTTCGGCTGACTCTGATATGGGTTGGACGAAGGATGGACAGGCAGAATTGAATAAAATCCCTGGTTTTGTGCGGGGTAAGGTGAAGCGGAATACTGAGAAGTTTGCGCGCGATCGGGGGATTGATAAGATTACCGTTGAGGTGCTGTACGCAGCGAAGGAATCTGTCGGCGCGTAGGTTATTGGTGGGGTGGGCATTTGCCCACCTTACTGCTAATCTATTGAATCCCAATCTTAGTAAAATTAAAATCTTTCCAACCAGTTTTCCAAAGCTAAGTCTATCAAAATTTCTAATTGTGTAGATTGGTTTGTTACAGTTGCCGGGTTTATAAACTTTTCAAAATTTTGAAAGTTATAAAAAGTTGACACCCCTCTTTTACCTTGAGGGATATACCCTGTTAAGATAACATTCTGCAACTCATCAGCAAGGACTTGCATTCTGCCTAGAGGTTGCCGGTAACTTACTGATTGTTTATCAGGGATGGGTAGATACAAGTAAATTCCCGGATAATTTGATGAATTAGCCCGATTCATTTTTGATGAACTGCTATGACGAATTTCAGCACAAATTTTACTTTGACCGCGACCATACTTAACAACACCACTAGCAGTGATTTCCTGAATTTTCTCATGGAAACAAAGAATCTTTTCTCTAATTTTAAGAACTTTTTCCTGATGTTCAGAAGTGCATTCTGCCATAATATTAGACAATGCTTTGGGTGGTTCCGGTAAATTTGCTGCTATATCCCAAACATCTTCTTTACTGTGTTGAAACTCTGCACTAAAAACTTGACCTGTATCTATATTATTAAAATTTATAAAAAGTTTACTCTCCTCTTGAATTACCTCAAATTTCAATAACTCAAAAGATAGTTGGCTGTACTTTATATCTATTAAGTTTTGTTTGTGAAAGCTAGGTGCAATCGCGATCAACCTAATAGGTTTGATATAATCTATTTCCCGATCGTATGGTTTAAACTGAATCAAATTACTATAATAACGAGTTAATTGCTGAATAAGACTTCTATCTGCCTCATTTTTTAGCTCTTGCACTACTAACTGTTTATTTTTATCTATTCCCAAAATATCACAAACTTCTCCGTTAACTGTATGTTGACGCTTCAAAGGTGTTAGTCCAAACAAACAATCCAAGTTATCATATACAAAATCTTCCAAGGCTTTTTCACTTCCAAATCCCCATTTGTTTCCTGATTTTTTCAGTATAGTGTTAATAGCAGGAGTTCTAATAGACTTTCCGTGTAACGACCGCTGCCTAGATTTAATTCTCAACTGTTGTTCGCGACGCTTAGCTTTTTCTAGCAAATCCTCGGCTTGCATTATTCTTTGAAATGGCTTAAGTAGGTCGGCGGGGAAAATCACAAGTATGTAACAAAAGATTAAGTAGGGTGATGGGACTTAAATTTAATACGT